>JBFYRA010000081.1:0-4239 GCA_041302485.1 Candidatus Bipolaricaulota bacterium | reverse complement strand
CGGGCGGATCGCTCGGCTACATCCTTCTCCTCTTGATGGGCGGCGGGATCACGATCGGCGACACGTGGGCGTCGATGACGGGCGACTTCGCGCTGCCGGCGAAGCTCTACGTGGCGACGTCAGGCATCTACTTGCTCGGCAGCTTGATGGTCGTGCTGATGACGGCGCTCCTTGCGGCGTGGTATCCGGCGCGGCGTGCGGCCGGCCTGCAACCCGTGGAGGCCATCCGAGAGAGCCAGTAGCTCAAGAGCTAGAAGCTCGAGACTCCATGGCTCAAGAGTCAGTAACAAGACGAGATGAAGTGCTTGATGCAAACGATGAGGTGAAGGGAATGACGAGACACATCCAGAAGACGATTGCGGCCATTGCGGTTCTGTTCGTCGTGTCGGCAGCGGCCTGGGGGCAAGGCCTGACGGCCTTCCAGGTCGTCGACCGGGTGCGCGATAACTGGCAGGGCAATAGCTTCCACTGCACGGTGTCGCTCGATGTGACGCAGGCGGGCGCGACGCGCTCGTACAAGGTCGAGGTCTGGTCGCAGGGCGACGAGATGGGGCTCATCCGTTTCCTCGCACCGGAGGCCGACGCGGGGTCGGGCTATCTCACGCTCGGCGACGAGATGTGGTACTACGCTCCGGCGGCCGGAAAGGCAATCAGTCTGCCCGGTATCGCCGTCGCCGATAGCTTGTTCGGAGGCGGCCCGGCAGTCGAGGACCTGCTTCACGGTACCCTCTCGGACAAGTACGCGGCGTCGTACGTGCGCGACGGTGCGGACTACGTGATCACTCTGACGCCGCTTCCCGACTCGCCGGTCGTCTACGGCAGTCTCATCGTGCGCGTGCGCGACGACTTCGCCTTGCTCGAGATCGTCTACAACGACCAGCGCGGCGACGTTGTGCGCACGGCGCGATTCACCGAGTACGTGACGCAGAACGATCGCGTCCTGCCGACGCTCCTCACGATCGAGGAGCGAAACGGCGACGTCACGGTCGAGCGGCTCGAGAACCCCGAGTTCGGAATCGAGATCCCGCTTTCGGTGTTCACGATCGAAAACCTGGAGGCAGGCCTGTGAAGCAAGCGTGGCGGCATCTCTGGCGGAGCCGGCGGCGCAGCATCCTGACGCTCGTCGCCGTCTTCCTGCCCGTGCTCATCCTCGTGCTCCAGTTCTCTTTCCTGAACGGCGAGCAAGAGAGCCTGTTCCGGAACACGGTCACGCTCGAGACGGGGCACCTGCAAATTCGCAGCTCGACCGAACGGCCGGACGGCGGAGCGCTCGCGTTCATGAAGGATCCGGCGGCGGCGCTGGCCGTCGTGGACTCGATGCCCGGGATGGCGTGGCGTACGACGCGCCTCGACCTCCCCGCGTTGATCTCGAACGGCGGGCGGTCGCAGGGCGTCTTGCTTCAGGGCGTCGTGCCTGAGGAGGTCGGCCGCGTCAGCCCGATCGGCCGGCTCGTGAAAGAAGGAGCCTACGTCGCGTCGGGCGAGCGTGGGCTCGTGATAGGGACGGAGCTTCGCGATCTGCTCGACGCATCGCTCGGCGCCGAGCTCGTGCTTCTCGGCGTGCACCCCGACACCGGCATCGGCGCGGCCAGCATTCCCGTGGTGGGCGTGTACTTGGCTCCTGACCCGGCGATGGGCCGCGGGATCGTGCAAACGGATCTCGCCCTGGCGCAGACGCTGGCGCGGCGGCCCGGCGCGGTGACGTCGATCGTCGCGATGGTCGACGGCGTCTCGGGGCCGTGGGACGCCTACAAGATCGACCGCGTCGTCGCCGCGCTGCGCACGAGGCTGCCGCAGGAGTACAAGGTTCTCGACTACCGCGAGCTGGCTCCGGAGCTGAAGACGTTCGAAACGCTCGAGCGGCCGTTCCACATCCTGGCGATGAGCATCTTCTTCGTGCTCGGCGGCCTCGTCGTGTTGAACACGCTCTTCCTGTCGGTCGTCGAGCGGACGCACGAGCTGGGCGTGATTCTCGCGCTTGGCGCCGCGCGCCGTCGCGTGATGCGGATGGTGATGACCGAGGCGTTCCTGCTTGCGCTCGTCGGCGCCGTCGCAGGACTTCTCGCGGGCGGCGGCCTCATCGCGTGGGCTCAGGCAGGTGGCGGATTGAAGCTCCCCGGCGCCTACGACGAGATGGTTCGAATGATGGGAATGGAAGCGATCTTGCAGCTGCGAGTCTCTGTTCTGGAAGTCGCAGCATCCGGGCTCGCCATGATCGGCGTGGCCCTGTTGGCAGCATGGCTTCCGGCGCGCCGCGCGGCGTCGCTGGAGCCGGTGGAGGCGATGCGGCATGTCGACTAGCGCAATCCTCAAGACCGAGAACCTGGTGAAGACGTACGTTACGGGCACGGTGGAAACGCCCGCCCTGCGCGGCGTCGATTTCGAACTGCGCAAAGGCGAGTTCACGGCGATTGCCGGCCCGTCGGGCTCGGGAAAGTCGACGCTCCTCCACCTCCTCGGCGGGCTCGATCGGCCGACGTCGGGCGAGATCTACCTCGACGGCACGGCGCTGTCGACCCTGAAACGCGATGCCCTGTCGAAGCTGCGGCTCGAGAAGATCGGGTTCGTGTTCCAGGCGTACAACCTGATCCCGGTCCTCACCGTGATCGAGAACGCCGCGTTCGTGCTCGAACTGCGCGGCGTCCAGGCACGCGAGCGCATGGAGCGGGCGCGCAAGGTCCTCGCCGAGCTTGGGATCGAGAAGTACGCTAACCAATACCCGAACAGGATCTCGGGCGGCGAGCAGCAGCGGGTCGCCGTCGCGCGCGCCGTCGTCGCGGAGCCGGCGATCGTCCTCGCCGACGAGCCGACGGCCAACCTCGACTCGAAGACGAGCCTCGAACTGATCGATCTGATGAAGAACCTGAACCTGAGCACCGAGCACGCCGGAACCTTCCTGTTCGCGACGCACGATGCCCGCCTGCTCGATCGCGTGAATCGACTCGTGACACTCGTCGACGGCAAGATCGCGACAGACGAAGTGCGCAGCCCGTTGTAGCGTCGTGAGCTCGGCTCTCGGCGTTTCGTCTCGGTGCCGAGAGCTTGTCTCCGACGTCCCTGACCTCTGACGTTCACGCCGCCCCGCGAACGTCGCAGACAAGCTGCGACGCTACTCCGATTCCGACACCCGACGTCGCACACAAGGTGCGACGCTACGACGGTCCCACAGCCCCGCGATCTTCTTGAGCGCGATGATGTGTTCGTACGGCAGCCGGATCTGTCCGAGCGTCGCCTTCGTCGAGTCGATGCCGGGGTCGTTCGATCCGCCGGTCGTGAGCTGGGTCCGTTGGTCGGCCTTGGCACGCAGGAGCTCTGGCGAGATCGTGAGTTCGGTGGTCGGCGACGAGCGGTACGGGTACACGGTCTCCATCCCGTCAACGCCCGCGCCGACGAGGAGGTCGAGGAACGCGTCCCAGTCCCTGACCCGCATCAGACACGGGTGCGCAACCGAGACGGCGGCGCCAGCTGAGTGCAACGCATCGACGGCGTCGCGTAGGGCCGGCTTCTCGAGCGACACGTAGCACGGCCGACCGCGGCCGATCAGGCGCTCGAACGCTTCGTCGGACTGGCGCACCGCGCCGCATTCGGCGAGCGCGCGCGCCAGGTGCGGCCGCCCGAAGTTGCCCGCCGCATGACGGCGCACGTCGGCCATCTCGATCTCAAACCCGGCTTCGCGGCACTTCCCGACCATGTGTTCCATGCGCAGCCGGCGCGCCTCGTCCATCCACGCGAGGAGATCGCGAAGCCGGGGCGACGAGGGATCGACGAAGTAGCCGAGGAGCTCGCCGCTCACGCCGTCGAAGTCGGCCTTGAGCTCGACCCCCGTGATCACCTCGATGCCGCCGATCGAAGCAACGCGCCTCGTCAGATCGGACGAGATCGTGTCGTGGTCCGTGATCGCGATCGTGGCGAGCCCGGCAGCTTTCGCTCTCGTCGCCATCTGGAGCATCGTCTGCGTCCCGTCGGACGCAGCCGTGTGCAGGTGGAGGTCGGCGAATCCCGCACTCACGACGGCCGAGTCCCTCGGCCGCGGGCCGCACGGACGACGTTCTCGAGAACGATCACGGTCGTGAGCGGTCCGACTCCTCCCGGGACCGGGCTCACGCCTCCGGCGATCTGGCTGACCGCGTCGTAGTCCACGTCGCCGACGAGCTTGCCGTCGACGACGTTCGTTCCGACGTCGATGACCGTCGCACCGGGCTTCACCATCTCCGACGTGAAGAACCTCGGCCTGCCGAT
>JBFYRA010000074.1:0-5206 GCA_041302485.1 Candidatus Bipolaricaulota bacterium | reverse complement strand
TCTACAAGGATCTCGTGGATCGATACGTGAACAAAGCAGGCTTCCCTGTCATGATGGAGGTCTGTCCGTTGTGGAAAGAGGGCCAGACGTTTGAGGTCGAGGGCTTCCCGGCGAAGCCGGCTGACTTCCCCTGTGATTGGGCTTGGACGGACATCCAACGTGACGTCACCATGCTCCTGTTTGGCGCGAATCCACCATGGATGGTCGGCCCGGGCATGTCCCTGCCGTGCTGCAGCGACGGCGTTCGCCCGGTGTCCTTCCTCGTCGAGCGAATCGAAGGCTAGGCCGCGCGCCCGGTCGCGAGCGCGAAAGCCCAATCGGGCCTCTCGTTCCGAAGTGCCGCGGCCGCTGCGGCTTCCCAGTCATACGAGACGGAAACGTGCTCGCACTGCCAGCCCGCAGCGCAGCGCGTGAGGATTGCGTAGCGTGCGTGCGGCGATCCGCACTCAATCCGATGCTCTGGCGGATGGTCGTCGCGGTATGCCGGGCAGCCAACGCTACCCGGATCGACAATCAGTGTGCCTGTGCGGAGACGCACGAGGTTCGGCGTGTGATCGTGGCCGCAGAGGACGATCGGTTGCTCCACACCGACCAGACGTGAGGCAATGTCCTCGTCTCGGCGCAGCCGCACTCCTCCGGACATGATCTCGAGCAAGAGGTATGCCGTGTCGTCGCGCGGCGTCCCGTGGCAGAGCAGGAACTCGCCGAGAGCAAGCGTCGGGGCAAGCCCACTCAGCCACTCCAGCTCTCGAGACCCGAGCTCGGCGCGCGCGAAGTCGACGACCGCATCGAAGCCTTCGGGGCAGACGATCAGACGGTCCTCGTTGCCCCGCGCGGACGGGATGCCGCGCTCGATCATCCGCTGCGCGGTGCCCCGCGGGTCAAGCGGCCCGTAGACCGCGTCGCCGAGATGCACGGCGTGGCGGATCCCACGATTGGCCATATCTCGCAAGACCGAGTCGAGCGCCCACAGATTGCCATGCACGTCGGAAAGCACGGCCAGGCGGTCGCCAGGTCCGTGTCCCGCGGGCGTCTTCGTGCGCATTCCTCGATCGACCATCCGAGCTGTCATCGTGTCCAATCCCCGGTTTCGTGCCGGTGTCGCGCCGCGACTCGCGGGTCAGCCCGCGATCGGGTATCACTGCCCATTCTCGGCTGGTGCGCGGCGACGAGATGGCGTCCGTCGCCGGATGCCGAGGCGCCCGCCTCGGCGGAGGGAGAAGGCATGACACAAGCGCGAAAGCGAGGTCCCACAGGCTTCACGGGATTCACGATCATCTGGTTCGGCCAGTTCTTCTCGCTGCTGGGGACGGGGATGACCCAGTTCGCGATCACGATCTGGGCCTACGAGCTCACCGGCCGGGCGACCGCTCTCGCGCTCGTCGGCTTCTTCGCGTTCGCGCCGGTCGTCTTGTTCAGTCCGCTCGCCGGCGCGATCGTCGACCGTGTCTCACGCAAGGTCGTGATGGCAGCCAGCGACATCGCGGCCGGACTGTCGACCGTCGCCTTGCTCATCCTCCACGCCACGGGACATCTCCAGCTGTGGCACCTCTTCGTCACCGGGTTCCTCTCCGGCGCGTTCGGCTCGTTCCAGTTCCCGGCGTACTCGGCGGCGATCTCGACGATGATGGACAAGAAGCACTACGCGCGCGCGAACGGCATGCTCGGCCTCGCCGAGTCCGCCTCGGGGATCATCGCCCCGATGCTCGCCGGCGGACTCCTTGTCCTCATCGGACTCCGCGGGATCTTCCTCATCGACCTTGCCGCCCTTGCCATCGCGATAGGCGCCCTTCTGATCGTCTATATCCCTGAGCCGAAGCGCGATCCACGCGAAGTGGCCAAGGCGAGCTTGTGGAAGGACTCCTTCTTCGGATTCAGGTACATCTTCGCCAGCCGGAGTCTCCTCGGCCTCCAGCTCATGTTCTTCGCCATCAACTTCATCGCAACGTTCGGATTCGCGGTGTTCGCCCCGATGATCCTCGCGCGCACGGCAAACGACAGCCTGGTTCTGGGCGCGGTCCAGATGGCATTCGGCGTCGGCGGTGTCGCCGGGGGTGCACTGATGGCGGCCTGGGGAGGGTTCAAGCGCAGAGTGCACGGTGTACTCCTCGGGATGGCGTTCGCCGGCCTGTTCGGGCTCGTGACACTCGGCGTCGGGCAGGGGCTCGTCGTATGGTGGGCCGGGGCGTTCGCCTTGTCTCTCGCCCTCCCGATTCTCAACGGATCGAACCAGGCGATCTGGCAGGCGAAGGTCCCGCCCTCACTGCAGGGGCGTGTCTTCGCCACACGCCGGCTGATCGCGCAGATCTCGGCCCCGATCGCCATGCTCATGGCAGGACCTCTCGCCGACCAGGTGTTCGAGCCGCTCATGAGGTCAGGAAGCCCGACGGCCGACGTGCTGTCTCACCTCGTCGGCAGCGGCCCCGGCGCCGGAATCGGGCTGATGTTCGTTCTCGCCGGCCTTCTCCAGGCCGCTGTCGGTCTGGGCGGCTACGCGTTCCCGGCAGTGCGAAACGCGGAGACGCTCATTCCGGACCATGATGAGGCCCTGACTGCAACGGAGGAGGCTGCGAGCGGCGCGCACTAGTCACGGGTGCTGCGCGCCGGACTGGACACGGGAACTTCAGCCGTCCTCCACGTCTTCTTCACAGACTGCAGGCAGAGTGTGGGCGTACGAGAGAAGTCAACCTACCTCCAAGGCTGAGGCAGTCAAGATAGCGAGGCCCCGAAAGGGGCCTCGCCCATTTCCCGTCCGGCGCCTGCGGCGCGTGGACGTTCCTTTCGGTGGAGCCGACAATCCGCCCCGCAAGAAGAGGAGGCGCGATGACATACTTCTCCGTCAAGGAGCTTCCGCAGACAGCGATGCTCCCGGGCATCGCCAGGCGCGCGGCGTGGCTGAACAGAGTCATGTTGACGTTCTTCACGTTCGAGCCGCACTCGATCGTCCCCGAGCATAGCCACCCGCACGAGCAAATCACGCTCGTCACGCACGGCGCGCTGCAGTTCACCTTCGCAGGTGAGACCCGCGTTCTCTGCCCCGGCGACGGCGTCTGCATCCCAGGCAACGTTCCTCACAGCGCGATCGTGCTCGACGAACCGACGGAAGCGATCGACGCCTGGAACCCGCCGCGTGAGGACTACAAAGCGTAGACCCTGAGCGCGGCGTTCCCGTCCAGCAGGAGTTCTTCCAGACCCTCTCCTTGACGTTCCGCCCGGCGGCCGCTAGAGTGCAAGCAGTCATCAAGGAGGAAGCCCATGTCGCGACGGAGGTGTCTTTGGCTCGTCTAGAGCCAGCTTCTCGTCCCGCATCCTAGTCCGCAACGGCCGACAGGCTGCTGACCGTCTCTCGTACGCGCTGCTTCGAGTCCCCCCCTTCGGACGCTGGTGGCGACCTTTCATCCGCGTTGTCGTTTGAGATCTCAACCTACGGACGAAAGGAAACCCCATGCAAACGATGTTCAGCCTGCCCCAGAGTGATCTTCCGAAGCGTTGGTACAACGTCCTCCCCGATCTCCCGACCCCGCTCGACCCGCCGCTCCACCCCGGGACGCGAGAGCCGATAGAGCCCGAAGCGCTTCTCGGGCTGTTCGCACGCACGTGCGTCGAGCAGGAGATGGCAAGCGATCGCTTCATCGACATCCCGGAGCCCGTGCTCGATGCGTACCGCCGCTGGCGCCCGACGCCTCTCGTGCGCGCCGTGCACCTCGAGCGCGCCCTCGGGACCCCGGCCCACATCTACTTCAAGTACGAGGGCGCGAGTCCGACGGGCTCGCACAAGACGAACACCGCGGTGCCCCAGGCGTACTACAACAAGATCGAAGGCACAAAGGCGCTCGCTACGGAGACCGGCGCTGGGCAGTGGGGCAGTGCGCTCAGCTTCGCCTGCCAGCTGTACGGAATGGATTGCACGGTGTTCATGGTGCGCAGCTCCTACGACCAGAAGCCATACCGCAAGGCGATGATGTCCCTGTTTGGCGCCCGCGTGCATGCCTCGCCGTCTCCGGAGACCCAAGCCGGCCGGAACGCCTTGGCGCAGGATCCATCGACGTCAGGGTCCCTCGGACTGGCCATCTCCGAAGCGGTCGAAGCAGCGCGATGCGGCGCAGGGACGAAGTACTCGCTCGGCAGCGTGCTCAATCACGTACTCCTTCATCAGACGATCATCGGCCTCGAGGCGGAGCGACAGATGGAGTCAGCGGGCGAGTTTCCCGATGCGGTGATTGCGTGCGTCGGAGGAGGATCGAACTTCGGCGGCCTCGTCCTGCCGTTCTACCGAGCCGCTCGGGAACAGAAGCGCGTGCCTCGCTTCGTCGCCGTCGAGCCCACCGTGTGCCCAAGCCTGACGCAAGGAGAGTATCGCTATGACTTCGGTGACACCGCGGAGACAACTCCGCTCTTGCGCATGCACACGCTCGGGCATGGCTTCATGCCCCCGCCGATTCACGCCGGCGGCCTGCGCTACCACGGCATGGCGCCTATCGTGAGTCGGCTCGTCGAAGACGGCGTCGTCGAGCCGCGGGCCTACGAGCAGCTCGACGTTTTCGCGAGCGCCGTCCTGTTCGCGCGCACAGAGGGCATCGTCCCGGCTCCGGAGACGGCGCACGCTGTGCACGCCGCAGTGGAGATCGCGCGCGACTGCTCGAGGACAGGAGAGAAGAAGACGCTGCTCATCGGTTTCTCGGGGCACGGCCACTTCGACATGGGCGCGTACACGGCCTACCTGTCGGGCGAGCTCGAGAACGCGCAAGCTCGATGCGCCTGCGCGGGAGCTGGTTCACCTGCCACGCGTCTCTATTGCTAGGCCGCCGCAAGGGCTCGGACAGGGCGGCTGCGCCGACGCCGCGTGGGGTTCGCAGTTCCACGCGTCGGGAGTAGGATGGGGCGAGATGCGTAGCCGCCAGTCCGAGTCTGCAGGAGCACGTGTGTCTGAGGCGAGGGAGACCGCGCGGGCAGGTTCGCTTCGCGGCGTCTTGCGCGCGCTGATGGAGTCGTTTGACACCGGAGGAATCGGAGCGCTGCGAGAGATGCATCTCTCCAGCCTTGGCGAGAGCCGACGCTATCGCGCGCTCTATCGGCTGGCCAGGTTCTTCCTTCCGATCACGCCGCTCCTCTCGATCACGGCCGACCTAGAACGCCTCGTGGGAGAGCTCGGCGTCCACGGCGCGTCGCGGATCACGCTCGCTCGCCCGCCCATCCCGTGGGTCGC
>JBFYRA010000065.1:0-2756 GCA_041302485.1 Candidatus Bipolaricaulota bacterium | reverse complement strand
CGCGACGCGGTCGCGAGCGACGATGTCGCACGCAAGAGGGAGGAACGCCGTGGCTAGCCTGTACGTGGCGCTCTTGCACTACCCGATGCGCAACCGCGAGGGCGAGATCGTCGCGACGTCGGTGACGCCGATCGACGTCCACGACATCGCGCGCACGGCCCGCACCTACGGCGCGTCGCGTTATTTCGTCGTCACCCCCGTTCCGACCCAGCAGGCGATCACGTGGCGCATTCGCGGATTCTGGACAGAAGGCGAGCGAATCCGCGAGAAGAGCCGCCGCGGCGAGGCGATCGAGACGATGGCGGCCGCCGAGGACCTCGAAGAGACGCTCCGACTGATCGAGGAGGCCGAAGGCCAGGCGCCGTTTCTCGTGGCGACGTCGGCGCGGCCGTCAAACAAACAAGTGATCTCGTACCGCGCGTTGCGCGAGCGATTGAGAAGCGATGGGCCCCCGGTGTATATTCTGTTCGGCACCGGATGGGGCATGGCCGATGAGTTGATCGACGCGTGCGATGCCATCTTGCCCCCCATCATGCCGGACGCTGATTTCAACCATCTATCCGTCCGCGCCGCGACGGCCATCACGCTGGACCGCGTGGCGGGCGACGAGAGATAGCGGGAGATTCGACGAGGAGGAGTCATGGACGATGTATTGCGCGCCGTAGAGCAGGAGTTCCTGAAGGAGCGTGGCGACTTCCGCCCCGGGGACATCGTGCGCATTCACGAGCGCATTTCGGAAGGGGCGAAGGAGCGCATTCAGGTGTTCGAAGGCATCGTCCTGAAGCGAGCCGGCGGCAGCACGCGCGAGATGGTGACCGTGCGCAAGGTGTCGAGCGGCGTCGGCGTCGAGAAGACGTATCCCTTGCACTCTCCCAAGATCGAGAAGATCGAGCTCGTCAAAGAGCGCGGCGCTCGGCAGAGCCGGCCCTATTACCTGCGCGACCTGAAAAAGATCCGCTAGCCGGGACCCAGCACGGGCCAAACGCCAGGCCGGTCCGGGCGAAGGAGTCGGGGAGGCCGATGAGCCGAGCCGCGCGGGCCGCTCGAGTGCACGAGCTCCTGGGGTTCGACCTCGCGCTCGCTGGAATGGATCTGGCAATCGATGATGAGGCGCGTCTTGCGGACGCGCCTCTCCTCTTTCCCGAGACGGCGAGCCTCTTGGGCCGGAGTCTCGTCGGATTCGACGAAGCCGGGCGAGGCGCGCTCGCCGGCCCCGTCGTCGTCGGCTGTGTCGCGTTTCCGCCGTCTCTTCTCGCCCATCCGGCGCAGGTCGAACTCCTGCTCGGCGGGGTCGACGACTCGAAAGCCCTGACGCCGCGAGCCCGCGAGGCGGCGTACGAGTCGGTCGTCCGCTGCGCGCGATGGGCCGTGGGCTGCGCGTCCGCCTCCGAGATCGACGCCGCGGGCATCGTCGCCGCGGCCGAGCGCGCCGCGTGCCGCGCCTACCGTCGCCTCGGCGTCCTCTGCGACCTGGCCGTTTTCGACCGCGGCCTGTCGCTTGGCGAGCCGCTGCCGCTGGATTCTCAGCTGGTGGTCCGCGGTCAGCAGTCCGATGCGGCGGCAACTCCGCCAGCTGTCGCATTCACGCGGGGGGACATGCGTTCCCTCCACGTGGCGGCTGCGTCCCTCGTCGCCAAGGTGACGCGCGACCGCCTGATGGCCGCGCTCGACACGAGGTTCCGCGGCTACGAACTCGCGCAACACAAAGGGTATGGGACGCCGCGCCATGCGGGAGCCATCGCGCGCCTCGGCCCGTCGCCCGTCCACCGGACGACCTTTCTGCGCCGGTTCGAGGAGCCGAAGAGTCAATCCTGTTGACACTTTCCGCTCCAGGGCTATACTTGCGCCAGAGTGGATTCGTGAACAGGAGGGGGTCTCCGTGAAGCGAACGCATGCGATCTTGTTGGCCAGCGCCTTGGTGTGTCTGGCGTGGGGTGTTGGGGCTCTCGGGCAGACGGGAAACGGCACGGCTGAGCCTGTCAATACAGGCGGGCTGTTCACCGACGTGGCCAAGACGCACTGGGCCTACGCCGACCTCGAGTTCCTCGCGCAGCGGGGCATCATCACCGGACTTCCCGGCGGCAAGTACGACGGCGATTCGCCGATGACGCGCTACTCGGTTGCCGTGTATATCTCGCGGGCGATCAAGTACATGCAGAACAACCCCGAGAGCGTGACGCCGGCCGACCTCGAAACGCTGAAGACGCTGATCTTCCAGGTCTCCGACAGCGTGACGGCGCTCCAGTCTCAGGTGGGAACGAGCGGGACCTCGTCGCTCGAGGCGCGCGTGGTGAAGGTCGAGCAGTCGATCGCCCAGATCAACGCGAAGATCGGAACGACCGCGACGACCGACGTCGCCGCGCTCGAGAAGCGCGTCCAGGGCACGTTCATTCTCTCGCTGACGGCGCTCCTCGTGGGCATCGCGGCGCTCGCGATCGCGACGTTCATCTAGGTGTAGAGAAGGCGGCTTGCAGCCTATAGCCAGTCCTCAGGCTATGGGCTTGGGAAGGTAGAAACAGGGTCGACGCCGTAGAGCGTCGACCCTGTTTCTCTTGTCGCGCGCCGGGCGTCGGCCCAGCCTAGCTTCTCGCCCTATCAGCACGGTACGTGCTGCAGGCCGCCGGGCGTCGGCCCCGGGCACGGAGAAGACAGGCCGCCCTCGCCCCGCCGGCACCAAGCAGCCGTGGACTCCTCTCAGTCTCCCATCGCGGTTCCCATCTGCTGGACGGCCCTCCGCACGTCTCGCCGGTTTGCGT
>JBFYRA010000061.1:0-10506 GCA_041302485.1 Candidatus Bipolaricaulota bacterium | reverse complement strand
GGGTCGTCGAGGCCTCCTTTGGCGACGTGCGCGGCCTTGCACCCGACGCGTTCGTCCGCGATGTGCTGCGCAGGGAGCTCAACGCAGAGGCCGTCGTTGTCGGGGAGTCATTCCGATTCGGAGCCGCGCGCTCGGGCGACGTCGCTGCGCTCGCGTCGCTCGCCGCGGCGGAGGGGATCGCGCTGGCCGTCGTTCCTCCCCTCGTCGCCGGTGGTGAGCCCGTCAGCAGCACGCGCATCAGGAGTCTCCTCGAGGAAGGCGATGTCGAGCGAGCCGCCCGGCTCCTCGGGCGGCCGCCTCTCCTGCGCGGCGACGTCGTGGCCGGCGACGGCATCGGGCGAACGCTCGACTTCCCCACGGCGAATCTCTCCCTCGATCCGCGCGTCCTCATCCCGAAGCACGGCGTCTACGTGTCGCGAGCTTATCTGCCCGGCATTCGATCCCTGGCGTTGACCTACATCGGGCGGCGTCCGACCGTCAAACACTCGCCGTTGCGCTGCGAGGTACATCTCCTCGACGCCCCCGGCCGTGACCTCCGCACGGACATCGCCGAGGTGCATCTCTACCGCTTCCTGCGAGGCGATCTCCCGTTTGCGTCTCTCGCCGCGCTTCGCGACCAGATGTGCGCCGACCTCGAGGCGGCGCGGCGCGTCGCGACGCGCTTCCCCGACGCGGCGGATCCCGATCCGTTCGGCGGTTGAAACCCCGTCGCAGCTCGCCTACCATACGGCGGCATGCTCGTCCTCGGGATCGATACGTCGGAGTCCCCCGGGCGCGTCGCCCTTCTCGACGGGGCGGTTCTCGCGGTCGAACGCGCGCTTCCGGGGGAGTTGAAGCACGCGGAGTATCTTCTTCCGACGATCGACGCGCTGTTGGGAGACTGCGGCCGGATGCGCGGCGACGTGTGTCGGATCTGCGTGAATCTCGGACCCGGCTCGTTCACTGGGCTGCGCATTGGATTGGCGACAGCCAAGGGCATGGCGCAGGCTCGCAGAATCGAGCTCGTCGGCGTGGACGGGACGGTCGCGTACCGCGAGCGAGCGCCCGCCGAGCGGCGCGTGTGCGTGGCGGTTGCCAGCCGGCGCGACCTGGTGTATGCGCGCTGGTTCTCCGACGCGAGGCCGAGAACCGACACCGCGCTGGTGCATGAGGCGGAGCTTCTCGAGCAGCTGCGCTGCGAGACCCGGCCGCTGTGCCTCGTCGGGAGCGCAGCGCGGCGAGTGGCCGCGCAAGCGGGCGATGGGACGTGCGTGTTCCTCGGCCCGCACGAGGCGCTCGAGCCTTCGGCGTTGGCCGTGGCGCGGGCCGGAGCCGCGCTCCCGGAGTCGCGGCTGCACGCTATGGAGCCGATGTACGTCGAGCCGATCTTGGCGCAGAGAGCTGAAACAAAGAGGTGAGTTCTGATGTCGAGAGTCTGTGAAGTGTGTGGCAAGCGCCCCCTGGCGGGGAACATGGTCAGTCACTCGATGCGGCACACGCGCCGCGTGCGCGCCCCGAATCTCCAGCGCATCCACGCGATCGTCGCCGGACGCCGCTCGTGGATCCGGGCATGCACTCGTTGCATCAAGTCCGGACGTATCAGCAAGGCTTCGTAGCACCGCAACGACTCGACCCAACCGCAGAAGGGGGCCCGTTGAGCGACAGGGTCACGTTGTTTGGCGAGGTGGTGGCGATCGAGGGCGAGGTGGCTCAGGTCCGTCTCGACTCGGACGAACTCGCCCTGCTTCCCGATGCCGGCGGGCAATCGCTCCAAGTCGGGTATCGCGGCGAGTTCGTCGTCGCCGGACGAGCCCCAGACGGACGGATGTTGGTGTCTCCCGTCCCCGACACGAGCGACGCGGAGGAAGCCACGGCGTTCGATCTCGAGTTCGACCGGCTCCACAGCGCGTTGTCCGGGCGGAGAGCCGTCGCTCGCCCGCGAGGCGAGAGTCCCGTCACGCGCTCGCTTCAGGAAGAACAGATTCGCGCCTGGGCACGCCAGGTCGATGGCACGCTCGCCCAACTGCGGAAGCATCGCGCGCGGCGCCTGAGCGAGCAGGTCTCAAGCGAGTCCTAGAGGAGGTTCCATGCCCCGCGGAGTGGTGATCGTCGACGGCGAGCGATGCAAGGGGTGCGGTCTGTGCATCGCGGCGTGCCCACAGAAGGTCCTCGCCTTCTCGGGAACGCTCAACAAGAGCGGCTACGACGTGGTCCACATGCAGAACCCAGATGCCTGCGTCGGGTGCGCGTTCTGCGCGCTCACCTGCCCGGACATCGCCCTGTCCGTCTATCGAGAGAAGACGGAAGCAAGGAGCTGACATGGCAGAGCGCTACCTCTTGCGCGGAAACGAAGCGATCGCGGAGTCGGCCATTCGCGCCGGTTGCCAGTGCTACTTCGCCTACCCGATCACGCCGCAGGGCGAACTCGTCGAGTACATGGCCCACCACATGCCTCGGCTTGGGCGAACGTTCATCCAGGCAGAGAGCGAGGTTGCGGCGATCAACATGGTGTACGGAGCCGCCGCCGCCGGCGTGCGGACGATGACATCGTCTTCGTCGCCGGGCATCTCTCTGAAGCAGGAAGGGATCTCCTACCTCGCGGGCTCCAACTTGCCGGCCGTGATCGTCAACGTCGTCCGCGGCGGACCGGGGCTCGGGAACATCGCGCCGTCACAGTGCGACTACTTCCAGGCAGTCAAGGGCGGTGGGCACGGCGACTACCACATGATCGTCCTCGGCCCGTCGACGGTGCCTGAGGCGGGCGAGCTAACGATGCTGGCGTTTGACCTGGCCGATCGCTACCGGACACCGGTGATGATCCTGGCCGACGGACTGCTCGGACAGATGATGGAGCCGGTTGAGCTTCCCGACCCGATCGACATCGCGAGCCTGCCGGAAAAGCCCTGGGCGGCAACGGGCGCCAAGGGGCGTGACCCGAACATCATTCTGAGTTTCGATCTCTCGCCCGACAACCTGAAGCGGATGAACCTCGATCTGCAGGCGAAGTACGACACGATCCGGAAGAACGAGGTCCGGTACGAGGAAACCGAGACGAAAGACGCGGACGTCGTCATCGTCGCCTACGGGAGCACGGCGCGCATCGCCAAGACGACGGTCCAGATGGCTCGCTCCGAAGGGATCCGCCTCGGCCTCTTCCGCCCGATCACGCTGTGGCCGTACCCGTACGACGCGCTGCGCGAAGTCGCGGGTCGCGTCGACACGGTTCTCACCGTAGAGATGAGCGCCGGGCAGATGTGGGAAGACGTCCGTCTGGCCGTGGCCGAGCGAGCCAAGACGCCGCTGTACGGTGAGATGGGCGGCGTCGTCCCGACGCCCAAAGGAATCCTGAGCGAGGTGAGGAAGTATGCCCGTTGACACCGCTCGCATGACCAAGGTCTTCAGCCGACCGCAGAGCCTGACCCAGGCGCGCTCCACCTACTGCCCCGGATGCCACCACGGGATCCTCACGCGGATCATTGGCCAGACGCTCGACGAACTGGAGATCACCGACCGAACGATCGGGATCGCGCCCGTCGGCTGCGCCGTGTTCGCGTACCTCTGGTACCAATGCGATGCGCTGCAGGTTGCCCACGGCCGCGCCAGCGCCGTCGCCACCGGCGTCAAGCGCGCTCGGCCGGACCGCATCGTCTTCTCCTACCAAGGCGACGGCGACTTCGCCAGCATCGGGACGGCCGAGTCCATCCACGCCGCGAACCGCGGCGAGAACATCACCGTCATCTTCGTCAACAACCAGATTTACGGCATGACAGGCGGCGAGATGGCGCCAACGACCCTCGTTGCCCAGCACACGACGACGACGCCCGAGGGCCGCGACCCACGGACGACCGGATACCCGATCCGATTCGCTGAAATCATCGCCCAGCTCGAGGCGCCGGCCTACGTGACGCGCCAGGCGCTCTACGACACCAAACGGATTATGGACTGCACGAGAGCGATCAAGAAGGCTTTCCAGAACCAGGTCGATGGCAAGGGCTACTCGCTCGTCGAGGTTCTCTCAACATGTCCGACGAACTGGCACATGTCGCCACTCCAGTCCAATCAGCACGTCGTGAACACGGTGACGAAGGTCTTCCCGCTCGGCGATCTCGTGAACAAGGGGGCGTGATGGAGCGTTCGGTCGTCATTGCTGGTTTCGGCGGCCAGGGAGTCATTCTCGCCGGGAAGATTCTAGCGCAGGCGGGCTTGAACCACGGTCTGGAGGTTACGTGGCTTCCATCGTACGGCCCGGAGATGCGCGGTGGGACCGCGAACTGCACTGTCATCCTCTCGGACAAGCCGATCGGCTCGCCCATCGTCGACGAGCCCACCGCCGTGATTGCGCTGAACCTTCCTTCGCTCGACAAGTTCGAGCCGACGGTCATGCCGCAGGGCATCCTCGTCGTCAATCAGTCTCTGATCGGCCGCAAGGTCAAGCGATCCGACGTCGCGGCACACGCGGTCCCGATCAATGACATTGCGGCAAAGGTGGGCAATCCGCGCACCGTGAACATGGTCGCGCTCGGTGCCTACGTCAAAGCCACCGGCGCGGTCCCGCTCTCCGCCGTGAAGAAGGCGATGGCCGACGCGATGCGCGAGGCCGGCAAGGAGAAGCTCGTCGACATCAACGAGAAGGCGCTTGACGCGGGCTACGCAGCCGTCGCCTAGCCACCGGACGCGCTCCTCTCGTCGCTTCTCGCCGTCAGGACGATGACCTCCCATGGATCGAGCTCGACCCGGAGTTCGCCGCCTTCGACACGACAGGCTCGGCCGCTCAGACGATCGATCAAGGTGCCTTCGGGAAGAGGGATAGCGCTTGCGCGAACGCGCGCCTGGACTTCGGCGACGTTCGCGAGGACGACGAGCGTCGTGCTACCGCCGACTCGCGCGTAGGCGATCGCGGAGTCGCAGTTCGTCTCGAGGATCTGCAACGATCTCGGCCCAACCTGGACAACGAGATCGAGAAGTTCGGCTCGCACGTCGAGGCTGCGGCGGACGATCTCGAGCGGGCGCGCGTCGCGTCCCCAGTCGAAGGCCCACGGCGCCGTAAGCGGCAGCGATTCGGTGGGGTAGCGCACGAGATCTTCCGGTGGGAAATCGAGTCCGGTATTTACGGGCTGCGTCTCGCCAAGCTCGAACCCTCCGTGGACGAAGGGAATCCCCGGAAGGAATGCGCCTAGTGCCCACGCAAGCCGCGACCACGGCGTCCCGCCCGCGCGCGCGGCACAGCGAGGCGTGTTGTGAGTTTCCGGCGTCGCGAAGAACGGAAGGGCGGGGCTTGACCGACTCCATCCGACGAGTGCGGAGCGCAGTTCGGCCGGACGATGCATGACCCACCACAGACTGCCCATCGCTGCGTTGTAGCCCTCGCGACGCGACTCCTCCCGCAACGCGAAATCCTCGTCCCAGAAAGCGAAGTCCGGCCGGACTCGGCGCGTCTCGTCGATGATCCGCCGCTTGAGCTCGGCGGGCAGCGCGTGCCCCATGTCGATCATCGCCCCGTCGATTCCGTACTCGCGCGCGTAGTGAGGCAGAATCCCCGCGACACGATCCCACAGCGCGGCGACGGCTCGCTGCGGCTCGGCGAGCCGCGCATCGTACATGCGCACGGTGTTGTACGCGATGTAGTCGAAGTCCGCGTGATCGTACAACCGCAAGTAGGTGACATCCGACCACGGGGGCTGCGTGTCGTCCGGCGGCCAGTCGGCGAACGCCCCCGGAACGCGCGCCTCGACGCCAGCGGGAGAGAGGCCGACGTAGCGGACGCCATCAAGATGGACCGCTGCGGCCGAGGGAGCTGGGACGTACAGGCCGCGATAGGCGTCATGAGGAGGAGGCAGCTCGTGGCGGTCGCCGCGCTCAACACGTTCCCTGATCTGCCCGAGCTCGTCGGGCGTGAAGACGGGACTTCCATAGAGCGACTCGTCCGAGGTGCCCACGGGACGGTCGGCAACGTCGGCGCGGATCCAGTAGAACCAATCGGGGTGCTCAGGCACCCACGCCGCGTCCTTGGCGGCGGTTCGGAAGACAAACTCGACAATGACGCGCATCCCAAGGCGGTGAGCCCCTTCCACAAACGCGTGGAACTCGACCTCCGGGCCGAGACCCAGCAAGGGCTCCGCCATCGTCTCGTCCAGGCTGTAGGGATCGCGGATCGCATATGGGGATCCCAGGTCTCCCTTTCGCCCGTCGCGGCCGATGGCCGCGATCGGGAGCAGATGGATCGTGTCGCAGCCGAGACTGCGGATGTACGGCAGCAGGGCGATCGACTTGAGGAACGTGCCCGTCTCGCGCGGCCGGCCCGGGAGCGAGGCGAGGTCGCCATCTCCGTCGTGGTCGAACGCCGCTCCGGCGCGCACGAAGAGGTTGTAGACCGAGGCGCGGCGCGTCCACTCTCCGGCCATGCCCTCCACGACCGCCTCCCGCGGCGCACGCAGGATCCGGTCGACCGCCTCTCGCCAGAAGCCGACAGCCTCCGAGTCGACCACGCCGGCGCCACGGCCGTACGGCTCCATCCACAACTGGGGCACGCGGTACGCGGCGGCCACGCCGGCGCGCTTCATCCTTCCCAGACGGTCCGCGATGCGGCGCAGCGCCGCCGTCTCACGTCGATCCTCTCGCCAGACAGCAACCGGTTCCGTCCCGCGCATGCGTCCCTCCAGGTTACTCCACCACGTAACCCACGCCGGAGTCTGCCTCATCTTGACGAAGTCCCGCACGGCCGTGCCCATCTGGACATCGTCGCCGAACTCCTCGCGCAGGTAGTACAGGTGCTCGACCACCCAGACGTACAGGTCCGCTTCCGTTCGCCCGGAGAACGCATCGAGCAGCCTCTCCTCACGCAGAATCTCGGTCAGCGGGTAGTAGAGGTGATCGTACCAGGACGCAACGGCCTCGTCGTACGGGATCGACCGGCGCTCGTTCTCGCCGAGGAAGTACCGATGGACGTCAATGTGCTGCAGAAGCTTCGCGTATCCGCCGGGTTTCGAGAGTTCGACGCGAGCGCTGGGGCGCATGGCGTCGAGGTGCGTCCGGCGCAGGAATTCGCCGTACTCCGCCTTGCCGAGCAGCGACTCGAGGTCCGTGTGCTCGTCTACGGGAACGCCGGTATGGAATGCCGTAACCTCCGCTTCGATCGAACGCATCCCGAGCTGCCGCGCGACCGACACGCGATGGTTCCCGTCGAGCACAAAGTACGCCTCGCCGACCTGGTAGACACGAATCGGCTCAAACCCGTACTCCTCGTCAAACGACTGCCGCACATGCGTCCACCGCTGCCCAAGCGCCCATCGCCGCGGCAGGAACTTGCGATCGAAGTCGTGGTAGCGGTTCACGCTGCCGATGATGTGATCGAGCGGGATCTCGCGAATCCCATCGTAGGCACTCGCTTCGACGCCGAGCGCATCGCGCACGAGCGAGAAAGGAAGAAGAAGCGCGGGCTTGCCGGTGATGAACGAGACGACGCGGCTCCAGGCGCCGCGGTGCCAGGCTCGCTCGAACTCGAAGCCGCCGCTCATCCGATCTCCACGATCTCGTAGCCGTAGACGCCGCGGACCTCGGTCTCCCCGACTCGCAGAGGCCGGAGGTCGATGCCGTAGGACGGATGCACGTGGCCGTGGAGCCAGAGCCTCGGAGCGCGACTCCGCATCAGTCGAAGGAAGCACTCGAAGCCGCGGTGGCAAGGGTCTTCTGCATCATGCATCCCGCGCGGCGCCGCATGGCTCACGACGACGTCGAGGCGCGTATCGCCGACGAGTCGGCGCCACCCGAGGAGCGTTGCGATCCGACGCACGGAGCGGCTCATGTCCCGCTCGCTGCGCTCGTAGCCTCCGCCGCAGTACGGTCCACTCCCGCCGAACCCGGCCACCCAGGCGGCCGTCCCGCCCTTGCCGCCGATGCGCACGAGGCGCCCGTCGATGGAGCGCCCCCCATCGGGCCCGAAACTCTCACGCCCATCGCTTCTCAAGAGACGTCCGTCGTGGTTGCCGCGAACGTAGAACAGAGGAGCATCGAGCACGCTCACGATGTACTCGAGGTACTCGTACGGCAGATCGCCGCACGACAGGACGACGTCGACTCCGGCGCCGGCACAACGAACCTCCGGCGAATAGAGGACTTCGCTCACCACATCGCTCACCACCAGCGCCTTCATGGAAGAGACTCTAGATCCCTTCTTGGCTTCCGTCAATCTGCCCTGGCGGCGACGTCCTCTTGACCGTGAGCGCCATCCCGACCTATACTGGCTTAGTTTCTTCTTGGAAGGAAGTAACCGGTGCGACTCCAGAAGGGAGACCAGGACCTCGTCCGTCGGCAGAACCGCGCGATCATCATCAACCTGTTGCGCCTGAATGGCCCTCTGTCCCGCACGGAGATCGCCGACCGCGCCGGGCTTGCCCCTTCCTGCCTCACTCGCCTCGTGCGCGAGCTCTTGTCGGAGGACCTCGTCGTCGAGATCGGCAAGTCGGACTCGAGCGGCGGCCGCCCGGCCGTGCTCGTCGCGCTGAACCGCGAGTACGCACGAACCCTCGGGGTCAAGGTCGAGCGACGGAGGATTCTCGCCGCGAGCGTCGACATGAGCGGCGCCATCGTCGAGCGATCGGAAGTACGGTTCGACCATGCGCCATCGCCTGACGAGGCTCTCGCCGCCATCGTGACTCTCGCCGGACGACTGCAGCATGGGCGAACGCTCGGACTCGGGGTTGCGATCTCGGGCTTCATCGACCCAATGACGGGGGTCGACCTCTACTCGCCCATCCTGGGCTGGGAGAAGACACCGCTGCGTGATCCGCTCGCGGAGCGTCTTTCGCTCCCTGTGTGGGTCGAGAACGACGTCAATGCCCTCGCGCTCGCCGAGCGTTGGTACGGCGCCGGTCGTCAGTTTCAGCACTTCGTCTGCATCACAGTCGGTGAGGGCATTGGTGCCGGAGTTGTGATCCACGGAGAGCTGTACCGTGGCGCTTTCGGCGGCGCCGGCGAACTGGGCCACATGACGATCGATCCGGACGGTCCCGTGTGCCGGTGTCAGGAGCGCGGCTGCCTCGAGGTCTACGCATCCGACCGGTTCCTGTTCGAGGAAGCCGAACGGCTTGGATACGCCAGCATCGCCGACGCCGCCGCCGCGGCGCGCAACGGCGGGGGCACGGCCCGCGAGGCATTCGAGCGGATGGGCCGGTTCCTCGGCTTCGGAGCGAAGAACCTCGTGAACCTCCTGAATCCGGAGGCCATCGTGCTCGGCGGCGAACGGATGGAGGAGGCGGATCTGTTCCTCCCCGCACTCGAGGAGGAGGTCCGCAGGCACTCGTTCCCCGCCGAAGCGGAGCGACTTCGCATCGTGCCCGCCGAGCTCGGTTCGGACGGCTTTCTCATCGGGTCGGCGACGCTCGTTGCCGCCGAGTTCTTCAGACTCCCGGCCCGCGGAGGCCTGGGATGAGCCTACGCGTGTCGATCGACGCAAACGGCGCCTTGTCCATCTGCAGCGGGCGGAACGTCGAAGTCATCGATCTGCGCGTCGTTCTCAGCTCGATCGACGGATCAAACAGCGAGAAGAGCCTGCGGGCCTCACCTTGGGAGAGTTCGCAGGGATCGGGTGTCCGTGAGGCTCGCTGGTTCTTCTCTTGCGACCTGTCCGATCTCGCCGGACCTGTTGCTCGCTGCTCCGTCAACCAAAGGGATTCGCTCGCGTGGGTAACGGTTGAGACACTCAGGGATCTCGACGGCCTCGCAATGGCTGACTCCTTCGAGATTTCCAGCATCGCCGCGCCGGCGTTCGCAATTCCGTCGGCGACGCGCGCGTTGGCCGTGACGTACGGGCTGGGCTCATCGGGCGCTGGCGAGACAGGCGGTTACTGGCCGAAGGCGACGACCGCGGACGCGGGACACCTTCCGTGCGAAGCGTTTGCTCCTCTCATCCTCTACGACGACGAGTCGGCGCTCGCTATCGCTCCGGCGAGTCACTTCCTGACCAGCGCGATGCTCCGAACGGAGAACGGGGCGGCGCGAACGCTGCATGGCGCCGTCGACTGCCTGCCAGCGGGAACGCGCCTCGAGACCGTGTTCGCCGCGGGAAGAGACGTGGGCGAGGCCCTGGCGAAGCTCGGCGACGCCCTCCTCGCGCGGTCGGGCAAGACGAGACCGGCGCCCGGGGATTCCCTGCTCACGTCGACGCTCGGCTGGTGGAACGCCTACGGCGGCTACTACACCGAGCCGATTCGTCCGCTTGGCGAGAACCGACTGATCGACGTCGTCGAACGCTTGCGCCGCGACGCAGTTCCGATCGCCTACGTCGGACTCGACCTGTGGTATCCATACGAGGTCATCGGCCAGGCTCTCCGATTCTCGCCGGATCCAAAGAAGTACGCGCGCGGCCTCCGCGAGATCGGTCGCCGCCACGCGCTCGAGTTCGTGTTTCATCTCTCGGCTCTGTCGCGCGACAACGCTTACGCGGCCAGCGGAGCGGACCCGGCGTTCTACGCCGACGTCGCGAGCGAGCTTCGGCAGCAGGGAGGCATCGCCGCCTGGCACGACTGGCTC
>JBFYRA010000050.1:0-14542 GCA_041302485.1 Candidatus Bipolaricaulota bacterium | reverse complement strand
GGATTCAGCTTCCCGACGACGTAGGAGGAGCGAACGCACGCAACGAAGAACGGGCGATGGTCTCTCGGTCATCGGCGAACGTGAACTCGGCTTCGACGACGCTGCCAGCGAGGACGTGCGGTAGCCAGTGTGCGTCGTCGCGCCACATCTCGGCGAGAGGGAGGTTGCGTACGGGAAACCACGCCGGCCTCATCTCGTCTGTCTCGCGCGGCTCGTCTTGCCACGCCGTCGCGATGAACAACTCGACGTCATGGTCGAACGAGGGCTCCGAAGGGAAGAAGAACATGACGTGCCCCGCCGGCACAAGGTCTGCCGGACGGACGACGAGCCCGCACTCCTCCGAGATCTCCCGTGCCGCAGCCTCGCGTGCTGTTTCTCCCGGCTCGATCTTCCCGCCGAAGCCGTTCCATTTCCCGCTCCCGAATCCGCGTTTCTTGAGCCCGAGGAGGACCGAGTCTGTTCTGCCCTGCCGGATGAGAAACGAGAGTGAGGCGCGCTTCATGGTCGGCGGTGAGGGTACTCGATCCGCGGCCCCTGCGCGGCTGTCTTTGCCCGAGTACACTCGTCGCTCCCATGCGCAATGGTGCGGTTGAGACGATCCTTGTGGCCGGTGGAACGCTCGTCGACGAGGGGCGGCGCGAGCTCGCGGACGTCCTCGTTCGCGGCGACGCCGTGGAGCGGGTCGGCGCCGGCCTTGAGGTGAAGGCCGATCGCGTCGTCGATGCAACGGGTTGCTACGTTTTCCCCGGCGCGATTGACGTCCACACGCATCCGGTCTATGTCGATGATCTCGAGACGTTGCCCATCACGGCCGCCCACGGCGGGGTGACGACGATGATTCATTACGCGTACGCGAAGCCCGGGACGGGTCTCATCGAGGCCATTCGGAACTTCCGCGAAGAGGGCGAGAGGGTGTCGCTCCTCGACTTCGGGCTGCATGGGGGCCTTTTCGATCCGAAGCAGCAGTCAGGCGAGATCCCGGCTGCGATCCAGGCGGGGGTCACATCGTTCAAGATGTTCATGACGTATGCGAAGCTCGGGTGGATGACCGATGACTACCAACTGATGCGGACGCTCGACATCCTCGGCCGTGCCGGCGGGATGGCGTCCGTGCATGCCGAGAACGGCCTCGCGACAGACTACCTCGAAGATGCGGCAAACGCGGCGCGCGTCGATCCAGTCGCAGCCTTCGTTCGGACCCGCCCCGCCGCGCTCGAGGCTGAAGCCGTCGGCCGGGTGGTCGCGATGGCCGAAGTGGCGGGATGCACGCTGTACATCCCGCACGTCAGTGCGGCGCGGGCCCTCGATGTGATTGCCGCGGCGCGTCGCGCCGGGCGGCCCGTGTATGCTGAGACCTGTCCGCAGTACCTGACGCTTACGAATCAGGACCTGTTGGAGCAGAAAGCACTGCTGAAGATTGCCCCTCCGCTGCGCGACGAGGCCGACCGCGAGGCCCTGTGGCGAGCGCTGGCCGCAAAGACGGTCGACACCATCGGCAGCGACCACGCGGCGAAGGACAAGCGAGCGACCGACGACTTTTTCGCCGCGCCGTACGGCTCGCCGCAGGTCGAGACCATGATGTCGCTCGTCCACGACGGTGTTGCTCGAGGCAAGCTGTCGATTGAGCGGATGGTCCGCGTGTTGTGTGAGAACCCGGCGAGGATCTTCGGTCTCTTCCCTCGGAAGGGGACACTGCGCCCGGGCAGCGACGCTGACCTCGTCGTCTTCGATCCTTCGGCCCGCGTGAGAATCGAGCACAGGACGCAACACTCCCGCTCGTCGTACACGGCCTACGAAGGTCGCGAGGTTGTGGGAGTCCCCGTGCTGACCATGCAGCGCGGGCGCATCCTCGTCGAGCGGGGCGAACGGCGTGCGGTCGCCGGGCAGGCGCGCTTCCTGGCGACGAAGGCAGGACGCGCCAGCCTGGCCGACCTCGGCTAGTCGGCAAGCAAGGAGGACAAGATGGCGAAGCTATCGAAGAAGGACATCCTGCGTGCTGACCAGTTCACGTCGGCCGATCTCGACCTCATCCTCGACCGCGCGGCGCGGTACGAGGCGGCCCTTGCGTCGAACGAGCGGCTCGACCCGCTGCGGGGGAAGATCCTCGCGACCCTCTTCTTCGAGCCGAGCACGCGCACGCGCCTATCGTTTGAAGCTGCCATGCACCGACTCGGCGGCCGCGTCTTGTCGGTGTCGGAAGCCAAGTCGACCTCGGCATCGAAAGGAGAGACGCTTCACGACACGATCCGAACCGTCGACGGCTACGCCGACGCCATCGTGATTCGGCACCCCGAGATCGGTTCGGCCGAGGTCGCGGCGAACGCCACGGCGAAGCCCGTCCTCAACGCGGGGGACGGCGCAGGCGAGCATCCGACGCAGTCGCTGCTCGATCTGTACACGATCCGCAAGGAGCAGGGAACGGTCGATGGGCTCACAATCGCCCTTGTCGGCGACCTCAAGCACGGGCGCACCGTGCACTCCCTGGCGACGCTGCTGTCGCAGTTTGGGGTCTCGTTCCTGTTCGTTTCGCCTCAGGCGTTGCGGATGCCGCGCGAGATCGCCGAGCGCGTTCGGGCGAACGGCGCCTCGTTCCGCGAGACCGACGACCTCGGCCGGGCGCTCGACGAGTCCGACGTCGTCTACATGACGCGCATCCAGCGCGAGCGATTCGCCGATCCGGCGGAATACGACCGGCTCAAGGATGCCTACGTGCTCACCCGAGCCGCGGTCGCCAAAGCGAAGCCGTCGCTCACCGTGATGCATCCGCTTCCGCGTGTGAACGAAATCGCGACCGACGTCGACAACCTGCGCGGCGCCGCCTACTTCCGCCAATCGGCGAACGGCGTCCCGGTACGGATGGCCTTGCTCGCGCTTCTGCTCGCCGAGTAGCCGGCTAGCTCAAGCCGACTCAGCCGCTCGTCGCGGAGTCGGCCGAACGCTTCAGCGGCCGCAGCACGAGAGCGTTCGACATCGCGGCCGCATCGACGACGACCGTCGTGCCGGGCCCGACTTCTCCGGCGACGATCTTCGACGCGAGCGGATTCTCGACGAGGCGCTTCAGGGCGCGAGCGAGCGGCCTTGCGCCGTAGTGCGGGTCAAAGCCCTCCTTCGTCAGGATCCGCTTCGCTTCCGCCGTGACGCTCACCTGGACGTCTTGGTCGGCGAGGCGGCGATTGAGGTCGGCGATCTTGAGATCGACGATCTTCTCGATCGCCTCCTCGGACAACGCGTGGAAGACGATCGTCTCGTCGATCCGGTTGAGGAACTCCGGGCGGAACCGACGCCGGAGCTCGGCCTCGATCTCCTGGCGGATCTGCGATTCGCTTGACTCCGCCTGGAAGAGCTCGCTTCCGACGTTCGACGTCATGATCAGGATCGTGTGGCGGAAGTCGACCGTCCGGCCGTGACCGTCGGTCAGGCGCCCTTCATCGAGCAGCTGCAACAAGAGGTTCATCACCTGCGGGTGGGCCTTCTCGAGCTCGTCGAACAGGATGACCTGATAGGGGCGCCGACGGACGGCTTCGGTCAGCTGGCCTCCTTCCTCATAGCCGATGTAGCCGGGGGGCGAGCCGATGAGCCGCGCCACCGCGTGCTGTTCCATGTACTCCGACATGTCGATGCGCAGGAGCGCCTGGTCGCTTCCGAACAGGAACGCCGCCAGCGCCTTCGCGAGCTCGGTCTTCCCGACGCCGGTGGGTCCGAGGAACAGAAACGTCCCGATCGGTCGGCGCGGATCGGACAGGCCGGCGCGCGAGTGCCGAACTGCCTCGGCCACGGCGCGCACGCCCTCTTCTTGATCGACGAGTCGAGCGTGCAGCGCACTTTCCATCGACGTGAGCCGCGACCGCTCTTCCTTGAGCATGCGCTCGGCCGGGATGCCCGTCCACTGCGACACGAGCGCGGCGATGTCCCCCTCGCCCACGGTGTCCCCGGTGCCGCTGACGCGCAACCGGCTCGCGGCTTCGTCCACGAGGTCGATCGCCTTGTCCGGCAGGAAGCGCTCGGCGATGTAGCGCTCGGACAGTGCGACGGCGGCGCGAATCGCGTCGTCGGTGATCTTGACCTGGTGGTGCTTCTCGAGCGTCTCGCGGAGTCCGTGGAGGATCTGCGTCGTCTCGTCGAGACTCGGTTCGGGGACGAAAACCTTCTGGAAACGCCGCTCGAACGCGGAATCCTTCTCGATGTGCTCGCGGTACTCGTCGAGCGTCGTCGCGCCAATCATCTGGAACTTGCCGCGAGACAAGGGCTCCTTCAGCATGTTCGACGCGTCGATGGCCCCTTCGGCCGCTCCGGCGCCGACGAGCGTGTGCAGCTCGTCGACGAACAGAATCGTCTCTCCCGCGCGGGCCTCGATCTCGCGAATGACGGCCTTGAGGCGATCCTCGAACTCGCCGCGGAATTTCGATCCCGCGACCATCGACGCGATGTCGAGCGAGACGATCTCCTTGTTCTTCAGCGTGTCGGGGATGTCGCCAGCCGCCATGCGCAGCGCCAGCCCCTCGACGACGGCGGTCTTGCCGACGCCGGGCTCGCCGATCAGAACGGGATTGTTCTTGCGTCGCCGCGACAGGATCTGCTCCATTCGCAGGATCTCCGCGTCGCGTCCGATCACCGGGTCGAGCTCGCCGCGTCTCGCCATATCGGTGAGGTTCGTGGAATACTTCTTCAAGATCTGGTAGCGCTCTTCCGACGCCTGGTCCGTGATCCGCTGCTCGCCGCGAACATCGCGCAGCGAAGTGTAGATCGCTTCGGGCGTGATCTGATGCCGCCCGAGGACCCGCCGCAGCTGGGGATCAGTCGTGCGGCTGATCGCGAGCAGGAGGTGGTCGGTGCCGATGAACTCGTCGTGCAGGCGATCGGCCTCCATCTGCGCGTCGTTGACCACCGAATCGAGCCGCGGCGTGATGTAAACCTGCCCGCCGATCGGCCCCGAGACCGACGGCTTCGCCTTGAGCAAGAGATCGAGATCCTTGGCCAGCGCCTCCGGCTTCACGCCCATGGTCTGCAATAGCTCTCGCCCGACGCCCTCCTTGCTGACGAGGACGCAAGCGATGTGCTCGACGTCGAGCTGGTTGTGGTTGTAGCGCGAGAGGAGATCCTGCGCCTCGCGGAAGAGCTCCTGCGCTCCTTCAGTCATCTTGTCGAATCGGATCATCCTTCACCTCGCGTCTTAGCAGTCGCATGACGAGATTGCTAATCGAGTGTAGAGAACGCTCCCCGGGAAGTCAAGCGCAGCGAGACCCGCGCTCAGCGTACTGCTTTGAGGATCATGTTCACTGCGGCGTAGAGAAGGATCACGCCAAAGAGTTGGCGCAGGCGCTTGCGTGGAATCCTCTCGCCAAGGAATGGGCCCAGTTGGGCGCCGAGCACCGTGCCGACGATGAGCGGGATGGCGAGCTCGACGTGCACGTTGCCCTGCAGGAAGTGCGTCACTGCCGCGAACGCCGACGAGGGCACCATCACGAACAGGCTTGTCGCGATCGCAGGCAGGATGTCAAGTCCGAGGAAGAGGGCGAGAGAAGGCACCATAATCGTCCCGCTGCCGATGCCAAGTAGGCCCGAGCCGAGGCCGGCCGCGAGTCCGATGGCTGAGCCGATCAGGATGGAACGTGCATCGCGCGTCCGCTCGCTGTGGGTCCCGCGCACGTCGCTCGTCGTCTTGCCGCGCAACATCATGACGATGGGATACAGGAGGAGGCAGGCGAAGGCCACGGCAAGCCAGCGGGAGTCGATGACTGACGTGAGTCGCGCCCCGGCCCACGCTCCGAGCAGGCTGGCCGGCATGAGCGACAACCCGGCGCGGAAATCGATCGCGCGACGGCGCGCGTAGGCGATGGTGGCGGACAGGCTGGTGAACGTAATCGCGGCGAGGCTCGTCCCGGCAGCTTCCTGCACGGATCCCACGAGGCCGGCGAGCGTGAGAAGGGGCACGATGAAGATCCCGCCTCCGACGCCGAGCAGGCTCGACAGGGTGCCGATGGCAAGGCCGGCCGCGCCGAGGAGGAGCGAGATCGTCGGATCGAACGTCATGACGGGCTGACTATACGCGAACGGCCGCGCGCCCTCAGCGCGGGTGGACGCTTGCCGCCGCGGCGGCTAGAGTCGGGGACCGACCCAGAAAGGGAGGCCCCGATGGCGATGCCGACGCGCGACGAAGCGATGGCGCTGCTTCGCGAGTGGAACTCCAACGACAGTCTGATCAAGCATGCGCTGGCCGTGGAAGCGACGATGCGCGCCATGGCCCGCACCCGAGGCGAGGATCCGGAGTTCTGGGGGATCGTGGGACTTGTCCACGACCTCGATTACGAGCGGTTCCCGGAGAAACATCCGCACGAGGGCGCCCGCATCCTGCGCGAGCGCGGCTGGCCCGAAGAGGTCGTGCATGCCGTCCTGTCGCACGCGTGGGGCTTGGTGAGCGATGTCGAGCCCGTCCATCCGATGGAGAAGGTCCTCTATGCGATCGACGAACTGACCGGCCTTGTCACCGCGGCCGTTCTCGTGAGGCCGTCGAAGAGCCTGGCCGACCTCTCGGTGTCCTCGCTCAAGAAGAAGTGGAAGGACAAGGGGTTCGCCGCGGGCGCGAATCGCGACGTGATCGCCAAGGGAGGCGAGTTGCTCGGGGTGAGTTTGGATGACCTGATGACCGAGGTCATCGCCGGCATGCGCGAGGCGGCGACAGCTCTCGGCTTGGATGGCTCGCTGTGCAAGGGAGGATGCGGTGGCGAAGCAGGTGCGTGAGATCGGGCGGTGGGACCTGACGGATTTGATTGCCTCGAGTTCGGGCCCTGCAATGGATGCGGCGTTCGCGCGCCTCGAGAGCTGTGTGCGCGCGGTCGAGGCATGGCGTGGACGACTTGACGCGGCGATGTCGGTCGAAGCCTTTTCCAGCGTGGTTCGGGATGTGGAGAACACCGCGTACGCGGCGTCGACGCTACGGGGGTATGCGACACTCTGGTTTTCCGAACAGAACAGCGATGCAGCCGCGCTGTCATTCCACCAACGCGTCGACTCGTGCCTCGCCGAGGCGCAGAACCGGACGTTGTTTGCCGAACTCTGGTGGAAGTCGCTCGACGAGGCAAACGCGAGTCGCCTCCTGCCGGCAGCCGGCGACGCCGCGTACTACTTCGAGAGCCTGCGCCGATTCGCGCCGTACACGCTCGCTGAGCCCGTCGAGCAGGCGATCAACGTCAAGGACGTGAACGGCATTCGCGGCATCACGACGGTCTACGACATGATGGCGAACGGGTTCACCTACGAGGTGGCAATCGACGGCGAGACGAAGACGCTGACTCGCACCGAGCTGATGATCTACAGCCGCGATCCGGACCCGGCCAAGCGCGCGGCGGCCTACGAGGCGATGTTCAGGGTCTTCGTCGCGCACAAGGATGTCCTCGCGCAGCTCTACAAGTACACGGCCGGCGACTGGCACGCCGAGAACGTCAAGCTTCGCGGCATGGCGTCCCCGCTGTCCGCGAGGAACCTCGGAAACGACGTTCCGGACGATGTCGTGGAGGCGCTGCTCGACGTGTGTCGAGACAACGCGTCGGTCTACCAGCGGTTCTTTCGCCTGAAGGCGAAGTGGATCGGCATGGACAGACTCCGGCGCTGCGACATCTATGCGCCGCTCGATACGGTGACGCGCACCTATTCCTACGCCGACGCGGTGCGAATCGTGCGACAGTCGTTCGATCGCCTCGACCCCGAGCTCACGAAGCTCGCCGACCGAGTGTTCGACGCGAACCACGTGGACTCCCAGCCCCGCCAGGGCAAGGACATCGGCGCGTTCTGCTACGGTGTCGTGCCCGACAAGACGCCGTGGGTTCTCGTGAACTACAACGGGCGCGTGGAGAACGTCAGCACGCTGGCCCACGAGCTCGGACACGCCGTGCACGCGCTGCTCGCGTCGAACCATTCCGTGTTGACCGCTCACTCCTCGCTGCCGCTGGCCGAGACGGCGTCGAACTTCGTCCAGATGCTGCTCTTGCACGCGCTGCTTGACGTTGACAGCGATCCCGCGCTGCGACGCAGTCTCCTTGCGAAGTACGTCGACGACAGCTACGCCTCGATCCTGCGCCAGGCGTACTTCGTCCGATTCGAGCGCGAGGCACACCGTCTGATCGGCGAGAACTCGCCGACGGCCGACGAGATCGCCGCGAAGTACTTCGAGAACCTGCGCGAGCAGTTTGGATCGAGCGTCGACGTGGCCGACGAGTTCCGCTGGGAGTGGCTGTCCGTGCCGCACCTCTACGACGTGCCGTTCTACTGTTACGCCTACACGTTCGGGCACCTCCTCGTCCTCGCGCTGTACCAAGAGTTCGAGCGAGACGGAGCCGCGTTCGTTTCCCGTTACCGCAGAATCCTCGAGAGCGGCGGATCGAAGTCGCCACTCTCGATCCTCGACGAGGCCGGCTTCGACGTGCGCAAGAAGGCGTTCTGGCAGGGAGGATTCGACGTCGTCTCGCGGATGGTCGACGAACTCGAGGGTCTGAGTTAGTCAACCCGAATATCCGCGATCGCAGCACCGGTGCCGGCGATCAAGTCTGCCGTGGCGAGGCGGACGAGCGTTCCCCTCGCCCCGGCGTTGATCACGAGCGTCGGTCGCCGCGACGCCGCCTCGTCCAGTACGACTGGGAGAACGCGGCGCGAGCCAAACGGGCTGATGCCGCCGGTCAGGTAGCCGGTGATCCGCTCGGCGTCGTGCGGCGCTGCGGGTTCGACGTGTTTGTGCCCGGTCGCCCGGCCGAGCTTGCGCTCGCTCACGTTGCCGTCTCCGGCGATGAGCGCGAAGAGATACGCTCCGTCGTCGGCACGGAAGACAAGGCTCTTCAAGACCTCGCCGGGATCGAGGCCGAGCGCCTCCGCGGCGAGACGCGCCCCCTTGCGGTCGTAGCGATAGACGAGGACCTCATGGGCGATTCCCCTCTCCCGCAAGACCTGGACGCCGCGCGTCGCCATCCGCCCTCCCTAGATGCCTCGAGCCAGCCCGTCCTTGCGCGACTCGGACCCGCCGACGAGCGTTCCGCGCTCCCAATCGATCCAGATTCCCTGGTAACCGCCGTAGCCGCCGGCGGCAGACTCTACCTCGTGTCCGCGCTCGCGCAGGCCGTCCGCCACCGCGGGGTCGAGGTCCGGTTCGAGGCGGACGATTCCGCCGTCGTTCATCGTCCCGCCGGTCGGCGACGACGATCCGTCATGGCGGATTCGAGCCGCGTCGCCGGCGGCCTGCGGATCGAGTCCGCGGACGAGCAACTGGAACAAGACCTGGACGTGGCCCTGAGGCTGCATGTCGCCGCCCATCACGCCGAACGAATAGACCGGCCGTCCCTCTTGGCTGACCATCGCCGGGATGATCGTGTGGAATGGCCGCTTCCCCGGAGCGAGCACGTTCGGATGGGCGGGGTCGAGCGCGAAGAGCGAGCCGCGGTTCTGCATGGCAAATCCGAGGCCCGGCGGCGTCACCCCCGATCCGAAGCCGTAGTAGATGCTCTGGATCAGGGACACGGCGTTGCGCTCGCGATCGACGACCGTGAGGTACACCGTGTCGCTCGCGAAAAGGTGCCGGCTGTCGGCGACGGCGCGGGCGGCGCGCTCGGGATCGATCCGCGCTGCCTGGCGTCTTCCGTGCTCGGGCGCAAGGAGCCGTTCGATCGGGATGCGGGCGAACTCGGGGTCAGCGTAGAAGCGCGCGCGGTTCTCGTAGGCGAGCTTCTTCGCCTCGACGAGCGCGTGGGCATACGCGGCGGGGCGCGCGGCCAGAGCGTCGAGGTCGAGCGCCGAGAGGATGTTCAGCATCTCGAGCGCGACGGCGCCTTGGGTGTTCGGCGGCAACTCCCAGACGTCGGTCTGTCGGAAGCGGAGGCTGAGCGGCTCGACCCAGTTCGACGCATGCGCCCCAAGGTCCTGCACGGCGAGGAACGACCCGAGGCTGCGGGCGCTTGCCGCGAGCCGCGCGGCGACGTCGCCGCGATAGAACGACCGCGGCCCCTCACCGGCGACGGACGTGAGGGTGTCGGCGAGCGTGGCGTTGCGAAAAGCCTCGCCCGCGCACGGGGCGTGACCGCCAGGGAGGAATGTCGCAGCGGAGCCAGCGTCCTCGGACAGCAGCGTCGCGTCCTCGTCCCACGCGCGCGCAATCACGGGCGTAACGGCAAACCCGCTCCGCGCGGCGTCGATTGTCGGGCGGAACAGCTCGCGCCACGGGAGGCGTCCGAACCTCGCGTGCAGCGTGGCCCAGCCATCCACGCACCCCGGGACCGTCCACGACAGCGGACCGCGCAGCGGCACGCGATCGAGCCGGCGCTCGCGAAATGCTTGGGGAGTCGCCGCGCGCGGCGCGCGGCCGCTCGCGTTGAGGCCGATCGGGCGGCCGGCGCCCGCCGGCCAGACGAGCGCGAAGAGGTCGCCGCCGAGTCCGCAGCTCATCGGCTCGACGAGGCTGAGGGCGATGTTCGCGGCGATCGCGGCATCGACGGCGTGGCCGCCGGCCCGGAGCGCGTCGACGCCGACCTGCACGGCGAACGGTTGGCTCGTGGCGACCATGCCGCCTGTCGCGATCGTCGGAAGGCGCTGCGCACGGGGTTCCATGGGACGCGCTGAGGATAGAGAAGTTCGGCGCGCGGGGCCAGGAGATCGGCGAGGCCCGGACGCCGTATAATCGCGAACAGGAGGGGAGATGGGCGACGATCGGATTGTCTTGCGCGAACTCCTGTCCCGGGATCCGGCGGACATCGCGGAGACGCTCGGCGAACTGTCCGAAGGACAGGCGGCCGAGCTCCTGCACAGGCTCTATCTCGGCGGCGCCGCAGCCAAGACTCTGGCGGAGATGGATCCCGAAGAGTCGGCCGAGCTCGTCCGCAAGCTCGACCGCCAGGTGGCGAGCACGATCCTCGCGCGGATGGATCCCGACGACGCCGTCGATGTCCTCGAGCAGCTTCCCGAGGACGTGCGCAAGGAACTCCTGTCGCGTCTGAGCCGTCACGACGCGAAGCGCCTGACCGATCTGCTTGCCTACGCGCCGGACACGGCTGGCGGGCTGATGACGCCCGAAGTGGTTGCGCTGTCGCTCGCGATGACGGCGCAGGGCGCGATCGATATCCTGCGGCAGCGACAAGAGAGCGCCGGCACGGTGTACTACGCGTACGCCGTCGACGACGGAAACCACCTCCAGGGAGTCCTGTCACTGCGCGATATCGCTCTTGCTCGCCCCGACCGGAATCTGGGTGAGCTCGTGATCCGCGACGCTGTGTCGGTCCGTGTCGATCAAGACGCCGAAGAGGTCGCGAAGCTGTTCGACAAGTACGACTTCTTCGCGCTCCCTGTCGTCGACGCGGAGAACAGGCTGCTCGGCGTGATCACCGTGGACGACGTGATCGACGTGATCCGAGACGAGGCGACCGAGGACATCTATCACCTCGCTAGCGTTCCGGGCGCCGAGGGCGTAGATACGAGCTGGTGGGACTCGCTTCGACTTCGCATGCCGTGGCTCCTCGTTCGGCTCTTGACCGGTCTGTTGGCGGCCGTGGTCGTCGGCGCCTTCGAGCAGACGATCGCAAAGGTCGCGGCGCTGGCCGTCGTGATGGGAGTCATCGTCGGACAGGGCGGCGCGTCGGGCATGCAGACGGCGACGATCCTCACGCGCGGAATGGCCCTCGGCGAGATCGACCGCAAGACCGGGTGGCGCCTGCTCGGGAAAGAAGTGCTCCTCGGGCTCGTCAACGGAGCCCTGCTTGGCGGTGCGGTGGGACTCCTGATGTACGCCTGGAAGGGGGAAGTCCTGCTTGGCGTCGCCGTCAGCATCGCCATGCTTCTCAATGTCGTCGTCGCCGGCGTGATCGGTGTGGGGATTCCGTTCGCCCTGCGGGCGCTCGGACGGGACCCCGCTCTGGCATCCGGCATCTTCCTGACGGCGATCACCGACGCGCTCGGTTTCGCGCTCCTGTTCGTTCTCGCCGGCCTCTTGCTTCCGGCGCTGCGATGAGCCTCTCGGGCGCCTCATCGTCGCTCCCGCTCTGGATGCTGCCGTTCGTGCTCGCGTTGCTCGGGATCGCTCTTGCCTTCGGCCGGTTCTCGACAGCCACCGCCTGCGTCGCTGCGGCTTCAACCCTTGGCGCTGCGGCGTACGCGGCCGGCGCGAGACGATTGCGCCAGGAACAGCGAGTACCGGTGGCCAACCTGCTCGCACTCGTCCCCGGGCACCTGCTGCTCTTGTTCGGCCTGGGCATGCTCCCACGGCCCGACGTGCTCGGGCTCGTCTGGAGCGTCTTGCCGCTCGGATCCGCAGTCTACGACTGGGTGAGCGGGCGGCGGGAGTTCCGCGGGCGTACGTCGATCTTGGCCGGGCTCTACGCTATACTCTGGCTGGTCGTGTTCTTCCTTCTCGAGCGGCTGATCGTAGAAGGGAAGGGGATTACAGGACACGGAGAAACCGTGACGGCGGTCGCGTTCGCCGCGATCGGTGTTGTGTTCGTTGTGACGGGAACGCTTCGCCACCGGCGTGCCGTCAAGGAGTGATCACATGGTTCGTGCAATCGGGATCTGCAGTCTGGCGCTGCTCCTGTTGGGAATTGGCGCGCTGGGGCAAGAGGTCACGGGGACCGGATCTGGGTCCGGCACAGGCACCGGGACGGCGTCGTTCTTTGACACGTACGGCATGCTCATCATCATGCTCGTCGCGTTCGGCCTGATCTTCTACTTCATGCTCATTCGTCCGCAGCGGAAGCGACAGCAAGAGATGAACAGCTTGCTCTCGGGCCTCAAGCGCGGCGATAAGGTCATGACGGCCGGCGGGATCATCGGCGAGATCGACTCGATCGGCGACACGTCCGTCGTTCTGACCCTCGAAGAGGGCGCCAAGCTTCGTATGGCGAAGATGAGCATCGTCCGCAAGATCGATAAGTAGAGGGGACTATGAAGACACAGCACAGCATGACGCGCGGCGATTGGCTCCGGCTTGGCTCCTTGTTCGCCATCATCATCGCCGGCATCGTGCTCATCACCTTCCCGCTCCGTCCGCTGAAGGACGTCGTCAAGCTCGGCCTCGATCTTCAGGGCGGCGTCCGGCTCGTGCTCGAGGGCGAGGGCGTTGCGGAGATGACGACCGAACAGCAGACCGAGACGATGAATCGAGCGATCGAGATCCTCAAGAACCGCGTGGACTCGTACGGTCTGGCGAACGCCGAGATTCGCCGCTACGGCGAGGACCGCATCCTCGTCAACGTCCCTGGCGCGACCGACCCGGAGGAAGCCCGGCGGCTCATCGGGCAAACGGCCGTCTTGGAGTTCCGCCGCGTTGTGCAGGTCGGGACTTCGGCCTCCGACAGCCTGAGCCCCACGTCAAGCAGCCAGGAGGTTCTCTACACGAAGGCCGGCGCGCCCGTGCTCGTGGACCGTGAGGTGCTGCTGACCGGCGCGGCCCTCTCCAACGCCGTCGCACGCACGTCGACCGAGGCGACCTCGCTCGGGAAGTCGATCGTCTCGCTGACGTTCAGCCGCGAGGGCGCCGAGCAATTCGCCCGCGTCGTACGCGATCTCGGGGCAGGGCAGCTTCTGGCCATCGTGCTGGACGATGTCGTGCAGAGCCACCCAGTGCTTGAGGAGAGCGTCGTGGCTGCCGCCCGCGAGGGATGGCAGCGCGTACAAGAGACGACCACGATCTCCGGCGCACAGATGACGTCGAAAGAGGCGCGAACGCTCGCCGCCGTGCTGCGTGCCGGCGCGCTGCCGGTCGCCGTGCGGGTCGTCGAGGAAACAAGCATCGGCCCGTCGCTCGGACACGACTCGATCCGCCGCGGGATGATGTCGATGGCCATCGGTTTCGGCCTGATCCTCATCTATATGTTGATTCTGTACCGCCGACTGGGTCTCGTCGCGGTCATCGCGCTCCTCGTGAACATGCTGATCATCGTTGGCAGCCTGATCGCGCTGCGCGCGGTCCTGACGATGGCCGGAATCGCCGGCGTCGTGCTGACGATCGGAATGGCCGTGGACTCGAACATCATCATCTTCGAGCGCATCAAGGAAGAGAAGCGGGCCGGCAAGCCGTCGCTCGCCGCCGTCCGCGCCGGCTATGAAAGATCCCTGCCCGTCATCGCCGACACGAATGCCGTGACGTTCGTGACGGCACTCATCCTGCTGCTCGTCGGATCCGGCCCGTTCATCGGATTCGCGATCACGCTCGCGCTGGGCATTGTCGCCACGGTGTACTGCGCTCTCATCCCCAGCCGCCTTCTCTTGGAGCGGATGGGGTTCTGGCGATTCATCCCCGTGCGGAAGAGGGAAGCGGAGACGTAACCGAGAGCACGAGCTCGAGCAGCGCGTCGGCTGCAGACCGGCCGCCGCTCTTCACTTCGGTATCCAGCCGGATGCCAAGGTCGAGGGCGGCGGCCGCGTCTTCGAGCGAGAAGCGTTTCGCCTGGGCGAGCAGCCTCCGCAGGAGCCAGTCCGGCACGGACATGAGGTCGGCCAGCGACGCGGCGGGCACGCGCCGCTCGATCAGCGCGCGCAGGGTCGCCAGCCGTGCGAGGTGTCGCACGGCGCCGCCAAG
>JBFYRA010000041.1:0-3258 GCA_041302485.1 Candidatus Bipolaricaulota bacterium | reverse complement strand
ACAAGGCCGGGGACGCACCTCGTCTCACGTGCCGCGGTCGACCTCGCGCTCGGCCGCTAGATCTACATTCCCGACGGCGCCTACGGACCGAGCGAGCCGCCGAACGTGTCCCAGTAGGGGTTCACATCGATGTCCGGATCGCTGGTCAGGCGGACGGGCGAACTGCCGTCGGCGTTCATCCGATAGATGTCGAGGCTTCCGCTGCGATCGCTCAGGTACACGATCTGCGAGCTGTCGGGCGACCAGCTCGGAGCCCAGTCGATGCCGAGGTCGTTCGTCAGTCGCATCGTCGTGCCGGTCGGGCTTGTCTTGTAGATCTCGGCGTTGCCGTCGCGGTAGCTGTGGAACGTGATCCAGTTCCCGTTCGGCGACCAACTGGGCAGAATGTCGGCGTCGGGGTCAGTCGTCAGGCGGAGCTGGCCGGTTCCGTCGGTGTTCATCACGTAGATCTCCTCGTTTCCGTCACGATACGACTGGAACGCGATCTTCGCTCCGTCGGGCGACCACGCGGGGTTGCGGTCGTCCTCGGGGCTGTTCGACAGCCTGGCGAGATCGGAGCCGTCGGCGTCGACGACGTAGATCTCGTAGCCGAGATCCATCGGAACGATGTCCAGAATGATCGGGCCGTCGTCGCGATTCGTCTCGAAGGCGATGCGCCGGCCATCGGGCGACCAGGACGGGAGGCCGTCCCACGCGAAGCTGTCCGTCACGTTCGTTTGGCCGGTTCCGTCCGCGTTCATCACGAAGATCTCGACATTGAACATCGGGATGATGAGCCGCGAGTCGGCGTCGAGAATGGGCGGCAGGCCGCTGCTCTCGCGATCGGTCATGAACGCGATCTTCGTTCCGCTGGGTGACCACACCGGATAGTAGTCGGCGTCGGAATCGTCGCTGAGATTCGTCGGGCTCGAGCCGTCGGCGCCCATGACGTAGATCTCCAAGTTCCCGTCTCTCGACGTCTCGAACGCGATCTTCGTGCCGTCAGGCGACCAGCTGGCGGACTTGTCGAGGGCGGCGTTGTTCGTGAGGTTCGTCGGCTGCGTCCCGTCGGGATTCATCACGTAGATTTCAGGGTTTCCGTCGCGCTCTGTCTCGAACAGGACGCCGCGCAGGACGGTGTAGGTGCCGGATCCGATGAGTTCGCCGGCTCGGCGGACCTCGACCAGCGCCTGGCGCGATCCGCTCGGCGTCGCGACGACCGGGATGCGGACGACGATGTTCGTGTCGCTCCAGGTGACGATCGTTGCCGCGACACTGTCGAACGTGACCGTCACGCCCGGCAGCGGGTCGCCGAACCCCTCGCCGACGATCGTGATGAGCGTGTGGACGGCGGAAGCCAGGGGGGCGAAGCCGACATCGGGCACGTCAGGAATGTCGGGCGGAGAGAGCCAACTGCATCCAGCAAGTCCGAGAGCGACAACCAGTGCGAGAGCTGCAGCCGCGACCGCGCGCGGATTCACCTTCATAGCGGACCTCCCTTATCTCAAATGCCCCCGGCCGGGTGGCCGCGGATGTGGCCGCTGTCGCCGCCAGTCTAGCACGATGGCCGAGAGAGGAGAACACGACGCGCGGCGGGGAGGCCGAGCCGGGGCGCCGTTCGGCGGGCAGATGCCGATGAAGGCAGGATCCCGCATGCGCCGACTCCGTGGCGATGCGAAGCGTCTGCCCCGGGAATCGCCCGCTGAGTCCACCAGATTGCCCTCGCATGGGGCCGCGCATACGATGGCGGCATGACCAGAGACGAAGTTCTCGCGTTCGTCAAGGCGAATCCGGTGTCGTTCATGGCGACGGTGGAGCGCGGACAGCCGCGCGTGCGGGCGATGCAGACGGCGCTTGTCGAGCCGGCGGGGCTCGTGTTCTGCACGGGCGTTCAGAAGGATGTGTGCCATCAGCTCGCAGCGAGCGGGGCGGTGGAGCTTGCCTACTGGGACCCGAAGAGCGGGACGCAGGTCCGTGTGCGGGGCGAGATGGAGCGCGTGGCCGACGTTGCGGTGACGAAGCGAATCGTCGACGAGGTGTTCACGTTCCTGAAGCCGGTCGTCGAGCAGCACGGCTATGGCGCGCTCGGAACGTTCCGCCTCGAGTGCGGGACATCGTCGGTGTGGCGCGCGGCGCAAGGAACGATGCCGCTCGAGACGGCGGAGTTCTAGGCCCCGGGACAGGCGCAGCGGCGCGTGGCTTAAGGCATCGATCGGGAGGCGGCTGCAATGCAGGAGCTAGGGTTCGAGACAGACAGACTCAAGACATCGCGCGGCGACCTGGAGATCACGTTCCTCGGGCACGGGTCGCTCCTCTTTGCCCACGGTGGCAAGAACACCTACGTGGACCCGTTCAGTCGTGTGGCCGACTACTCGACACTTCCGAAGGCGGATGTGATTCTCATTACGCACGAGCACCGCGATCACCTCGACCCGGGCGCGTTGGCCCAGATTCGCAAGGAAACGACGAGCGTGGTTCACACCGTGCTCTGCGAGGGCGCGATCGAGGGCGGCATGGCGATGCGCAACGGCGACATGCAGGCCTTCCAGGGGCTCGGCGTCGAAGCGGTCCCGGCATACAACGTTCTCCATACGCGCGAAACCGGCGATCCGTTCCATCGTTGCGGTGACGGGAACGGCTACATTCTGACGTTCGGCGACCTGCGCGTGCTGGTTGCCGGGGACACGGAGAACACGCCGGAGCTGAAGGCGATTCGGGAGATCGACGTTGCCTTCCTGCCGATGAATCTCCCCTACACGATGACCCCCGAGATGGTCGCCGACGCCGCGCGCGCGATCCGGCCGAAGATCCTCTACCCGTATCACTTCGGAAGCACCGATCCATCTCAACTCGTCGCGCTGTTGCGCGACCATCCCGAGATCGAGGTTCGACTACGTCGTCTCGCATAGAGAGCGAGGGCTGACTCCGCGTCTCTGCGGGGGCGTGCGGCATCCAAACAGCGGCCCCTTTGCTCTGCGAGTCCGGAAGGCCACCGTCCTCTTTACTGCTCCGGCCCTGCGCGTTGGCAGCCGGGTCGACCTCCCGCTAGAGTGTGTGTACCTGCTCTCTACGTCGGGAAGCGGGACAGGGGGCCTGGATGAAGCGAAAGACATGGATCCTCGCGCTGATTGCGTTGGCGGTGCTCGTCGCCGTCGCCTCGTGCTCGTCGGAACGCAAGGCTGCAAGCCCTGCCGCGAGCACGACAAAGCCCGCTACGACGGCGGCACCCGTCACGGCACCGACAGCAACGCCGGCAACTGCCACTCCGATGAAGACTCC
>JBFYRA010000035.1:0-11039 GCA_041302485.1 Candidatus Bipolaricaulota bacterium | reverse complement strand
GCAATTCACGATCGCTCGCGGCGTCCTCGCCGCCGACGGCATCGTGTCGCTCTCGAAGATGAAGACGCACGGGCTCACGCGCATCACGGGCGCGATCAAGAACCAGTACGGCTGCATTCCCGGTCTCCTCAAGGCGGAGTTCCACGCCCGGCTGGCCAACGTCCATCACTTCTCGCGCATGCTCGTCGACCTGAACGGTCTTCTGCGCCCGCGGCTGTTCGTGATGGACGGCGTCGTGGCGATGGAGGGGAATGGTCCGCAGAGCGGAACGCTCCGCCCGATGAACGTTCTCCTGTTCTCGGAAGACCCGGTCGCGCTTGACGCGACGTTCGCGCGACTCGTTCACCTCGACCCGAGCCTCGTGCTGACGGTCGTCTACGGAGAAGAAGCAGGTATCGGGTCGGCGCGGGACATCGATTACGTGGGAGATCCCGTCGACGCCCTCGGGGCGCCGGACTTCGTCGTAAACCGAGAACTTACGTCGACGACCGGAACGCTTCCCGGGTTCGGAGTCGGCGTCCGTATCTTCCGCCACCTTGTCGTGCCTCGCCCGGCGATCGATGCCGCGCGCTGCACGCGGTGCGGCACGTGCGTCACGATCTGTCCGACGGCGCCGAAGGCGGTCGACTTCCACGACTCGGCACGAGCGCAACCGCCCGTCCATTCTTATGGGCGTTGCATTCGCTGCTATTGCTGTCAGGAGATCTGCCCGGAGGGTGCGATCGAAATCGAGACGCCGCTTCTCGGTCGACTCGTCCGCCGCCGGGCGTAGGGCGCAGATCAGGCGAGCCAACGCACAGCCTGCAACGCAGAGAACGCAGAGCCCACAACGCAGAGAGCGCAGAAAGAAGCTGCGGAGCAAGGGATGAGAACCCGTGCGGGCAGCACCGCGTGACGACGGGGCGTTCTGCTTTCCTTTGCGTCGCTCCGCGACCTCTGCGGTTCAAGCTTCTGAATGCCGCACATCCCAACCGCAGAGCGCGCAGAGTGCGAGGAAGTTCGCAGAGGGGAGAAGGGGAACTCGACGGAACTCGTCGGGCTTAGCTGTGACGTCTCTCCCCTGACGATCTCGGCGTCCTCGGCGTGAGCCTCTCCGCGCGCTCTGCGTTGAGCCTGCCCGCATCGAGGGGTCACGAGGAGTTGCTCATGGTGTCGGTTCCCCTCTGCGTCGCTCCGCGACCTCTGCGATGAGTCCTCTTCCGCTAGCCACTCGTGGTGCTGGCGACGCAGACGCGATCGCGTCCGGCGGCTTTCGCTTCGTACAGGGCAGCATCGGCCGCCTGCAAGAGCTCATCGTCGGACTGCGCATGCTCGGGGAAAGCAGCCACCCCGGCCGAGAGCGTCGGCGGGTGCGCGAACCCGGCGGCGCGGAGACGCACTGCGTACTCCGCGCGGATCTCCTCCATGCGCGCGCGTGCAGTCTCCGGAGACGCTCCGGGGAGGATCAGCAAGAACTCCTCGCCGCCGTAGCGACACGCGATGTCGCTCGGCCGCGATCGCTCTCGCAAGAGCATGCCGAGGAGAGACAGGAGGCGATCGCCCTCACGATGCCCGCGGCGGTCGTTCGTCTCCTTGAAATGGTCGACGTCGACCATCACGATCGAGAGCACGGTGCGCTCGTGCGATGCGCGGGATAGCTCGCGCGGCAGCACCTCGTCGAGGTAGCGGCGATTGAACAGCCCCGTCAGGCCGTCTCGAATCGCCTGTTCCTTAAGCTCCGTCTGCAGTGCCTCGATTCGTTCCAACTGGCCGGCCAGGCGTACGTTCGCCTGTTCGAGGGCGATGCTCGCGCGAAACCGCTCGGTGATGTCGCGCATCACGATCAGACATCCGGGGGCATGTCCGGGCGATTCGCGCACGGGCGTTGCGCGTACATCGACGTACAAGAGCGGCTCGTCGCGCAGCGCCAAGGCCGTCGGGTCAGGCCTCGTGAGCAGAGCGACGTGCACGAGCTCGGGCCAGCGCGCGAAGGCTTCCGTGACGCGTCTCCCTGCCAGCGGTGTATCCCCGAGCCAGTGTGTCGCCGTGGCGTTCGCGTCGACGATCCGTCCGTCGTGAGCCACGACGACGACGGCGTCCGCCATCTGCTCGACGAGAGCACTTCGAGCGACGGGGACGAGGTCGAACATGCGCAAGACTCCCATGCTGACGAGGAAGACGACTGCTGTAAGGAAGCACGACACCGGAACGATATTCAGCCCTGGAAAGGGGCCTCCGCCGAAGCTGTAGAGGACACCTGCAGCCGTGGGAAATGTCGCGCCCAGGAGAACGGTCCACGCTTCGCGTCTGCGGTTGCCGGAAGAGCGCCGTGCCGCGGTCACCAAGAGCGCCATCGCGAGGAAGATGTACGCATAGATCCAAGCGACGACGACGTAGTACCCGACGCCGTGAGCGTAGATGACTTCGTTGGATCCCGCCGGTCCCGGCGAGATGCCGCTCCAGATCCATTGATGCAGTTCGTTCGTCGTCGCCAGGCCGAATCCGACGACAGGGAGAAGCCAGACGATGACGCGATGGGCGCCTCGCGCGAGCCACCGCGCTCGTCCGGAGTGGTAGACTGCGAACAGGAGGAATAGGGACGCGGTCGATCCATTGCCGACATACTCCAGCTTGGACCAGAGGATCTTTGCGGAGAGAGAGACCGATGCCGCTTCAAGTCCGGCCGCAAGACACCACACTGCGACGGCGCCCATCAAGAGGGCGAACACTCGTCCCTCGCCCCGGGGATGCCGCCCGATCGCGATCCCGGCCAGAGTCAGGGAGAGCGCCGTCGTTCCGAACAGGACTCCGGCTGCCGGCGTGATGAGCCATTCCATGACGCGATTCTACCTCCGAAGATCGTTTTGACCGACACTGGGCCGCGTTTGGCGCCGTAGCGCTCGCGTGGCAAGATGGCTCACGAGACGACTTGAGGAGACAGAATGAGCAGCGCCCCAACGATTCTTCGCATTCCTCTCGGCATGACGAGCGCGTACGTCGTGCGAGGGCCGGTTCCTCTCCTTGTCGACGCGGGAATGGTTGGCCGGGAAGCGATGCTTCGCTTCAAGCTTCGCCAGGCCGGCGTCGAACCGACCGATCTGGCGCTCGTTATTGTCACGCACGCGCACAGCGATCATGTCGGCGGCCTCGCCTGGATCCGACGCTCGACCGACGCGGCGATCGCCTGCAGTCGCCCGACGATGGACCTCTTACGAGACGGCGCGTCCGCTTCCCTCACGCCGCGCACGCTCCTGTCCCGGGCGCTCGTTCCCGTTCTGACGCGATTCGCCAAGTACCCGGCCGTCTGCGGCGACGTTACCATCGACGGCGCGATGACCCTCACCCCGTACGGAATCGACGGGGTCGTCTTGCCCACGCCCGGCCACACGCGCGGCTGCCTCTCCGTGCTCGTCGGCGACGAAGCCATCGTCGGCGACCTCATCTCGGGTGCCTTCTCCCGGCCTCGCACGGCATCTGTTCCGCGGCTGCTCGAGGACCGCGCCGCCTGGGTCGAGAGCGTGCAGGCCGTCCTGTCTCGCGGCGCGAAGCGCTTCCATGTCGCGCACGGCGGACCGTTCCGCGCCGAGCAAGTGGCCAGACTCCTCTAAGAATCTAGGACGCCGGCGTCTGGCTGAAGCTCCACACTCCGAGGATCACAAGGCTGAACCGCACGGCCGTTGCCGCGCCCGCGGCGAGCGAGAAGAGGACCGGACGCTGGCCGATCACGGCGAAGAGGTAGAGCGAGACCGTGTCAGGGAAGCCGGGTATGCAGAGCAGGAGGAAGACGGCGAACACCCCGTAGCGGCGGACGAGCTTCTCCGACCATCGCATGATCGCCTGGAGGAATCGATGCCGATCGACCAGGCGGTGGAATCGCTCGGTGTTCTTCATGCGGTCGCCGAGGAAGAAGACGAGGTACGAGCCAACGATCTTGCCGGCCACGGCGAAGAGAGTCATCCACCAGACGGGAAGCCACTTATACGTGACAAGCGGCAACTCCGCCGGCGTCGGCAAGATGACCGCCGTGCCCACCTCGTACAGGAAGACAAGAAGCAACCCCGCCAGCACGTGCATACGCTCACCCTAGCGGACGCGGCGCGCCCCAACAAGAGGAGCCGTCACCGCCAACGAGCACGCGCATACGAAGAAGCGCAACGCTGAGCGCGCGGAGATGGAGAGAGAGCTCAGGGACAAAGGCTCCCACCCGGGACCAGAAACCGAGAAGCAGAACGCAGAGCGCGCGGAGGTACTGAAGAGAGAAGACGGGTCTAGGGACAGAAGCTTCCGCTCTTGAGCCAAGATTGAGAAACACACCGCGGAGCGCGCAGAGGTCGCGGAGACGACACGTTGATTCACCCTGCCATCGTCCAGGCAAGGGTTCTCGTGACCTCAGCCGAACTCTCGCGTCTGCGCGTAGGGGATCTTGAGCCAGTCAATGTTCTCTTCTCGCCTCTCCTCTGCGCGCTCCGCGGTGTGCTTGTCGGCCCCTAGATCACGGGTTCCCGCACCCACACCCCTCTGCGCCGCTCTGCGTTGTGCTTCTCGTCCCCCAAAGCCCGCTCTCTCTGCGGTGTGCTTGTCCGGCTCTAGATTGCGGCGAGAAACTCGCGAACTCCCGAGAGCAGCATCTGCACGGAGACCGTCATGAGGATCATCCCCATCAAGCGTTCCATCGCGACGAGCCCGCGCGGCCGTAAGACGCGGCCGAGGCCCTCCGCGCCGATGAGGACGAAGGTCGAGACACACCACGCTCCGACGAGCGCCGCCGTCCAGGCAAGCAGGCGCGTCGGCTCGCGCGTCGCAAGCAGCATGACCGTCGCCAGAGCCGATGGCCCGGCGATGAGCGGAATCGCGATCGGGACGACGAACGGCTCCCCCTTAAGCGACGGCCCGAACATGCCTCCCGGCGGCGGGAAGATCATCCGCAGCGCGATGAGGAAGAGAACGACCCCGCCGGCGATGCCAAGCGCCTCTTTCGAGATCGCAAGCATGCCGAGGAGGTAGCGGCCAAGGAAGAGGAAGACGAGCAAGAACCCGAGCGCGAACACCGACTCGCGGAACAAGATCCAGCGCCTGCGCGCCGGCGGGACATGTTCGAGGAGCGACAACAAGACCGGGATGTTCCCGAGCGGATCGAGAACCAAGAGCATCGTCAGGAGAGCCGTCAGAATCGACACTCGCCACTCACCTCGCGCGATTCTAGCGCAGAATTGAAGCTGCGCGTGCCGTTGGCCTGGAGATCTGTCGAGCGGCGCGACCGACGTCAGTCGCCGAACATTGAGCTTCCGACCTCGCCGTTGTTGCTGAACCCATGACTCTCCCAGTACCCCTCGATGGTCGGATCATCGGACAGCTCGATGCGCGTGACCCACTTGATCCACTTGTAGCCCCACTTGTCCTCGGCGACGAGCTGGAACGGGAAACCGTTCTCCGGCGGCAGCACGATCCCGTTGATGTGGTCCGCGAGGATCAAGTTCCGCTCGAGGACGACCGAGAGCGGAAGCGTTGTCGTGTACCCGTCGGCGGCGGTGAAGACGACCGTGTTTGCCTCCGAGAGCGGCCCCGTGAGGACGAACAGGCTTGCCAGCGGGATGCCCGTCCACAGCGCCTTGACCGACCAACCCTCGACGCAGTAGATCGTGACCAAACGATCCTCGTGAAGCATCGCCTGTAGAGCGTCGTATGAGAACTCGAGTGGCACGCTCACGAGCCCGTCGATCGTGAGAACGTACGTCGACGGGTCGATGGTCTGAACGCCGCCAATCGAGTTCTCGCGGAAGCTCGACACCGAGCCCAGTTTCTCTCCCTCGTACTCGCGGATCTCGACCTCCGTCGCGGATGTCTGGCCGAGTGCCGGCATTGCAGCAGACAACAAGAGAAGAACCAACCCCAGCGCCACGCGCCGGAACTCACAGAGTACTCGTCGACTCATGCCTTCTCCCTTCCCAAAGCTGTCGTCCCTCGCACGGAGACCGCGTGGGCACCCTGAAAAGGTACAGAGGCCGTCTGAACGAGATGTGGGAATCGCGAAGGCGGGAAGTGGAGACGGAGGGCACGGTGCACCCGGGTACGCCTTGATGGACTACTTCCGAACTGGGCATTGAGTTCGGAAGTTGTCTCGTCTGGTACGCCACATTGGACTCGAACTCAGAAGGCGTGCAGGGGGAGTGACGTGCAAGCTTAGCGATCTCCTGATGCTAGGAATGCGGCCGACGGGCGCCGGACCGCTGATCCGCAGAAGAGACCGGCTTCTGCCGTCATCCTCCTGAGCGATTCCCCGTGTGCAAAGCCATAGCTTTGCTCTTGATTTAGATTTCGTCTAAGACTATACTCGCTCCACTATGGCGCCCGAGAAGCGGATGGCGAGGCTGAGAGAGGCAGGTGTGACGCCGACCATGCAGCGTCTGGCCATTCTCGAGTATCTCGAAGGGACGAGGTCGCACCCGACGGCGGATGAGGTCTACACGGCGGTCCACAAGACGTGTCCGACCATCGCTCGTGCGACGGTCTACAACACCCTCGATGCGCTGACCAGGTCGGGAACGATCCTGCAGCTTGCCGTGGATCCATCCGCGGCGCGCTACGACGCGGACCTCGGACCCCATGTTCACTTCCGCTGTCGCCTCTGCGGCGGGGTTTACGACCTCGACGTCGAGACGACACAGTGTCTGAACAAGAAGGTCGAGGGGCACGAGGTCGAGGCAGTGCGAACCTATGCTTCTGGCGTCTGCTCATCCTGCCTCGACGCGGCGAGTGCTTCAGGGACTCCTAGGGCATCGCAAAGCTCGAAGAAGCCAGCGCGCAAGTCCGCCGGAAAGGAAGACGACCATGCCTCCTGAGCTGCCTGAGGTCGAGACCTTCGTGCGCGGTCTAGCTCCTGCCGTGGGGCAGAGGATCGCGTCGGCCGAGGTGCTCGATGCGAAGCTTCCGGTGTCGAGCGATGACCTCGCCGGTGCGCGGATCGAGGGAATCCAGCGCCGCGGGAAGTACATCGGGATCGAGTTCGACGATGGGCGGACGCTCGTGATCCACTTGCGGATGTCGGGGCGTCTGCGGCTCGGGTGCCGAGAGTGCGAGGCGAAGTACGCGCGCTTGATCCTGCGGCTCGGCAAGAAGATGAGCATCTACTTCGTCGATCCGCGACGGCTGGGCACTGCGGAGCTCTACGAAGACGGTTTCGATGTACCCGTCGGGATCGAGCCGCTGAGCGAGGACTTCACGCCAGCCACCTTGGCGGAGCTTGCGTCCTCGTCGCGAACCCCCATCAAGGGGTTCCTCCTCGATCAGAAGCGGATCGCCGGGATCGGGAACATCTACGCCGCCGAGTCGCTGTGGCGGGCGAAGCTCGACCCGCGTCGCAAGGCGAACGAGCTCTCTCGTGCCGAGGTCGGGCGGCTGCACAAGGCGATCGTCGGCGTCCTCAAGGAAGCCGTGGACAGCCTCGGAACAACGCTTGGCACGAGCGTATCCGACTACCACCCGACAACGACCGAGGCGGGGGCGTTCCAGAACCACCTCGCCGTCTACGGACGCGAGGGCGAGTCGTGCGAGCGGTGCGGAGAAGGAATTAAGCGAGTGATTCAGGCCGGGCGGTCGACGTGCTTCTGCCCGACATGTCAGAGCTAAAGACAGGGAGGACACAAATGCAGTTCAAGGGATCGCAGACAGAGAAGAACCTGTTGAAGGCGTTCGCCGGCGAGTCGCAGGCGCGCAATCGCTACACGTACTTCGCGTCGCAGGCGGGCAAGGACGGGTTTATGCAGATCCAGGCGATCTTCGCGGAGACAGCCGACCAGGAGAAGGAGCATGCGAAGCGGTTCTTCCAGTTCCTGCAGGGCGGCGAGGTTGAGATCTCGGCCGCGTTTCCCGCAGGCATGATCGGCACGACGGCCGACAACCTTCGCGCCTCGGCCGGCGGCGAGCACCATGAGTGGAGTGCGTTGTATCCCGAGTTCGCCAAGGTCGCGCGCCAGGAAGGTTTCGCGGACATCGCAGCGACGTTTGACGCCATCTCAGTTGCCGAGAAACAGCACGAGCGTCGCTATCTTGGTCTCCTAAAGAACGTCGAAGCCGGCGCCGTGTTCAAGAAGTCGTCACCTGTGACGTGGCGCTGCCGCAACTGCGGCTATCTCCATACGGGCGCTGAGGCGCCGACGCTGTGTCCGGCGTGCGCGCATCCGCAGGCTCATTTCGAGCTCCTCGCCGAGAATTGGTAGACGGACGAGAGCGTGCCTAGATAGAGGGAATCTGCGCTGGGAGGCGAAGAACGATGATCAAGAAGCGGATGCAAGATGCAATGAACGACCAGATCCAGCACGAGCTTGGATCGGCCTACCTCTACCTCGCGATGGCCGCGGACTTCCACGCAAGAGGTCTCGACGGCATGGCGCAGTGGATGGAAGCCCAGACGCAGGAAGAGATGGTCCACGCGATGCGCTTCTTCCGGCACGTTGACGAGCGGAACGGGCGCGTGGAACTGAAAGCCCTTCCTGCCCCAAAGAAGGAGTGGGCTTCGCCGCTCGCCGCGTTCGAGGCGGCGTCCGAGCACGAGCAGTTCATCACTGCCCGCATCGACGAACTCGTGAAGATCGCGCGCGACGAGAACGACAACGCGGCACTGATGATGCTGCAGTGGTTCGTGAACGAGCAGATCGAGGAGGAAGCCAACGTGGCGAAGGTCATCGACCTCCTCAAGCTCGTTGGCGATACGGGGCAAGGCCTCTTGATGGCGGATCGGGAGCTTGGAACGCGCGTCTTCGTTCCGCCGCCGGCTGGCGCAGACGCCGCCGGGGCTCCGGCGTAGGAGGGGCAAGATGGCGTTTTCGTTCGTCACAGAGGGCCCGGCGCTCAACCAGGCATTGTTCCAGGTCACGCACGGCCTCTACGTCATCACGGCGAAGCGCGGCGACAAGATCAACGGCCAGGTCGTCGATGCGCTGATGCAGGTGACCAGCGCGCCGCCACGCATCGCTCTCGGCCTCGGGAAACGATCGCTGACGCACGAGATGGTCGCCGAGACCGGCCGCTTCGTCGTCAGCGTGCTCGACCGCAACGACCCCGCGTGCGCCGAGGTCATCCGCCGGTTCGGTTTCCAGTCAGGACGCGACGTGGACAAGTTCGCCGGGTTCCCGCACGAGACGTTGGAGTGGGGAATCCCGTGTCTCCCGACGGCCGTTGCGGTGTTCGAGGCCTCCGTCATGCGGCTGTTGACGTCCGATCTCATCACGCACTCGCTGTTCGTCGCAACGATCGATCGGGCCGGAACGCGCGACGGCGGCGAACCGCTGACGTACAACGAGTACAGAAAGAGCATGCGAAGGAAGGGATAGCGATGAAGAAGATGGTCTGCACGGTCTGCGGGTACGTGTACGACCCGGCCGAGGGAGATCCGACGGCCGGCGTCGCCCAAGGAACGCCGTTCGAGAGCATTCCCGAAGATTGGGTCTGCCCGCTGTGCGGCGTCGGCAAGGAGATGTTCGAGCCGGAGAGCTAGCCAGAAGGTTCGGCGCGACACCCGATCCTCGCCAAGGAACGGATCCCCAGGGATTGGACGGCGAGGACACGGGGCGCGCCGGCACTGTGGAATGAGGAGGCAACGTGAGTCGACGTGAGATCGTGCCGGGCATCGAGTGGGTCGGCGCCGTGGACTGGGACCGGCGCCTGTTCGACGCTCTGATCCCTCTCCCGGACGGAACGAGCTACAACGCATACCTCGTCAGAGGCCGCGACCGGACGGCGCTGATCGACACCGTCGATCCGACGAAGGCGGACACCCTGTGGGCGCATCTGGAGCGCGTCGAGCGGATCGACGACCTCGTGATCCAGCATGTCGAGCAGGACCACTCCGGGCTCGCGCCGGCCATTCTCGCCCGCTATCCGAAGGTCCGCATCCTGTCGACGCCGAAAGCGCAGACGATGATCGCCGACCACCTCGGAATCCCGGCCGCGCGGGTGACTCCGGTCGCCGACGGGGAGACCGTATCGCTCGGCGGGAAGACGCTCCAGTTCGTCCACTCGCCGTGGGTTCACTGGCCGGAGACGATGCTGACGTACGTCCCGGAGGACAGGCTTCTGTTCACGTGCGACCTCTTCGGGTCGCATCTTGCGACGAGCAGCCTCTTCGCGAGCGAGGTTGAACACCTCGAGGAGTCGGCGAAGCGGTACTACGCCGAGATCATGATGCCGTTCGCGAAGACGATTCGCGGCCACCTCGAGAAGGTGCGCAAGCTTGATGTCGCGACGATCGCGCCGAGTCACGGCCCCGTGCACGACGATCCAGAGAGGATCCTTGCTGCGTACGATCGTTGGGTCAACGGCGCGCCGCGGAACCTGACGCTCGTGCCGTATACGTCGATGCACGGGAGCACGGAGAAGATGGTCGAGCACTTGGTCGACGCGCTTGGGTCGCGCGGTGTGGCCGCTGTCCCGTGCAATCTAGCTGTCACCGATCTCGGTGCCTACGCGATTCGCCTCGTCGACGCGGCGACGGTCGTCTTCGGAACGCCGACGGTGCTCGTCGGGCCGCATCCGAACGTCGTCCTCGCCGCGGCGCTCACTGCCGCCCTTCGGCCGAAGCTCAAGCATGCCGCGGACATCGGCTCGTACGGCTGGGCGGGCAAGGCGGCGGAGACGGTCCAAGCTTTGGCAGCCGGACTCGGAGCAGAGTGGCTGCCGTCGGTGTTCGCGCGCGGCTTGCCGACGGATGATACGTTCGCTGCGCTGGACCGCCTTGCCGACACGATCGCCGAACGACACAAAGGGCTGTCTTAGGAGGAGGATGGAAGATCAAAGCGACTTCGTCGCGGTCGCCGCGGGAGAGGGAATCCAGACGATCGGCGACGTGATCGCGCGGGCGCTTCTGACGCATGGCTACCCGGTGTTTTCTATGCAGGATTACGAATCGCGGATCCGCGGCGGCTTCTCAAGCGTACGCCTCCGCGTCGGCGAGGCGCCGCGGAACGCTCCCCGTCCGGACGCCGACATCCTCCTCGCGCTGAACGCGAGGGCGCGTGAGCACTATCAGGAGTTCCTGCGGCCGGACGGTCTCCTGCTCGCAGAGG
>JBFYRA010000113.1:0-4122 GCA_041302485.1 Candidatus Bipolaricaulota bacterium | reverse complement strand
TGGACCTGCTCGCTCAAGGTCGGCTCCCCGTGCTGGCGAACATGATCGCTGCGGGGGCGTACATCCCACTCCGCGTCACCGACCACGCGACCGACACCAAGGCCGGCCACTCGGAGATGCTGAGCGGCCTTGGGCCGGACACGACCGGTGTCTACTCGAATGCGCGCTACCGCGCGATCCCTTCGGGCCTCACGCTGTTCGAGCGCCTCAAGGAGTCCTTCGGCGCGGAAAGCATTGCGACCGCGGCGGTCACCGGGAAGACGACGAATCTGCGCGAGATCCTTGCGAATGCCGGGCCGGCGATCGACATCTCGGCGATCGAGTCGGCCGGCGCCGACGCTGTCGGTGTTGAGGCGCACGCAGTGCTCGAAGCCTTCAGCGCGACTCCTTTCTTTGCCTTCTTCCACTTCCGCGACCCCGATCACGCCGGACACGGCTCCGGCGAGAACTCGCGCCAATACGAAGACGCGATCGTCGCCTGCGACGTGTGGCTGGGCAGGATCATTGCGGCCCTCGAGTCTCTCGGAATGGCGAGCCGTACCGCCGTCTACGTGACAACCGACCACGGGTTTGACGAAGGGAAGAAGTCTCACTCTGACGCCCCGGAGGTGTGGCTCGTGGCTGAAGACCCTGTCGCGGAGCTCGGTTCTGTGGAGGGCGATCAGAAGGACGTGGCGCCGACCGTGCTGGCGCGATTCGGCATCGACGGCAAGACCCTCGATCCTGCGCTCTCCGGTCGAACGTACGCCCCCGCCGTGGACGCACGCGTCCGACGGGACGTCGTCTACGCGACCGTGGACGGGGTGGAGCTGACACTCGACCTCTTCCTGCCTCTCACGGTCGGAATCCACCCCGGCATCGTGTTCATTCATGGCGGTGGCTGGACGGGTGGCGACAAGGCGAGTTGGGAGGACGAGGCGATGCGCTTCGCCGACCGGGGTTATGTGGGGGTCTCGATCAACTACCGCCTGGCCCCCGCGCATCCGTTCCCGGCGGCGGTAGAGGACTGCAAGGCCGCCGTGCGCTGGCTGCGCGCCCACGCCGCCGAGTTCGGCGTTGACCCTGAGCGAATCGGCGCCATGGGCAGTTCGGCCGGCGGGCATCTGGTCAGCATGCTTGGAGTCACCGACGGGACGGAAGGACTCGAAGGAGAGAGCGGCGACCTCTCACTTTCCAGCCGTGTGCAGGCGGTCGTGGACTACTTCGGCCCCTCCGACCTCACGCCGGCCGGGATGCTCGCCGATCCGGCGATCGTCGCGTTCCTCGGAGGCACCTGCGCGGAGGAGCCGGTTGCCTGCGCGAGCGCGTCGCCTGTCACCTACGTCAGCGCCGACGATCCGCCGTTCCTGATCGTCCACGGAACGAGCGATGCGCGCGTTCCGTTCAGCCAGTCGGTGATTCTGCGCGACGCCCTCTCCGCTGTCGGCGTCGAGGTCGAGCTTCTTGCGCTGCAAGGCGCCGGCCACGGCTGGAAGATCGCCGACCCAGCCTACGAAACGGCGCTGTCCGCGGCGGTGGCGTTCTTTGATCTGCATCTCGGCGGAGTGGTCCTGGCCGCGATCTGAGAGCACATCAGCGCGTGGCCCGTAGTCGGAGTTGCTCCTAGCTCGAGAGGCAACGCAGCGCACGCTGCGGATGGCTCAGGAACTCGCAGCCCGTCTTGGTGACGAGCACGTCTTCCTCGAGGCTCACCTCGCCGTAGCTCTCCGTCGGCACGTGCAGTTCGAGCGTGAAGACGTTGCCTGTCTCGACGAGGCCGTTCGGTGACTCTCCGTAGCGTTCCCACGGCGGGCCGAGCAGCGTGCCGCCGTCGTGCGCGAACCGACCGATCTGGTGCCCGAGCGCATGGCCGAAGGGCGGATAGCCGCGGTCGATCACGTGCTGCCGCGCGACCGCGTCGACGTCCTGCCCGCGCACGCCCGGGCGGAGGAAGTCGGCGGCACGCTGGATCGCGTCTCGCACCGTCTCGAACGCTCGCTGGACCTCATCGGGGACCTCGCTTGGGCTGCCAAAGAAGTACATCCGCTGGATGTCCGAGCTGTAGCCGCCCGCCTGCACGCCGAAGTCGAAGTGCAGGAGGTGCCCGGGCTTCGTCCGGTTCTCCGACGGCCCGCCGTGGCCGAATGACTTGTTCGGGCCGGCGTCGACGGCCGGATTCGACGCGGCCTGCCACGCGAACCCGACGCCGAGTTCGGCCATCCGACGATGGATGGACTGCTGGATCTCCGTCTCCGTCTGGCCGACAGCGAGGGTGGTGTCCAGCTCGTCGAATATCTGCTCCGTGATCCGAACAGCCCCGCGGATCGCGGCCTGTTCGAACGGGCTCTTGCGCCCACGCAGACGGCCGACGAGTCGCTCGGCGCTCACGAGCTTCCCTGCATGCGTCGTTGACGCGAGCAATGCGACGAGCCGGGCTTTCATCCCCGCGGTCAGACCGTCGGCGGCGACATCGCTCGCGCTCTCGTTGATGCCGATCGTCTTGGGCGCGATCCGATCGAGCTCGGCGCGAAGGAGATCGGCCATCCCTTCCTTGTACGGCACGATCTTGCTGTAGACGTCCTGAGGGACGACTGCGGCGTCATAGGTTCCGACGATCGCGATGCGCTCGCCGTTCGCGGCAAACAGGAGCGCCGACGGCCATACGAGGTCGGCGCCGAGGACGAGCGGCAAGACGGGATCAGGCGTCTGGATCGTCTCGCGCACCCAGACGAGCCAACAGTCAATACCGGTCTCGCGCAAGAGAGCGGGCAGTTGATCCAGTTTCTCGCGTTGGAGCGTATGGCTTGCCATGACGCGCAGTGTACGACCGCGCGACGGCTCGCGTCGATTGCGACGAGCTTCGCGAGGTGCCTGCAGCGGGGACGCAAGCCGGAGCGACTCCGCGAGATGCGGGCCCGGCGGCCCCCAACACGTGGCAGCTCCAGAAGCGGGAGTTGCGTCAGCAGCTCTCAAGCTGAGCGGCGCAGCCGATCAGCGATGCCCGCGGCTCCAGGAGTTGCGCACGAGACTCCCACTGCAGGGCCGGCGACAGATCGCCCCAAACGTGGCAGTTGCTGTGTCTTCCATTTGCCGTGTAGGCTGCCGCGTGACTCCAATCGAAGACCGCGTCATGCAGCGGGCTCTCGGACGAAGCGGAATCGTCGTCAGTGCGCTCGGTCTCGGGACCGCGCGCGTCGGCGGCCTTGGCTACTCGCGGCGGGGCGACCGCGAGACCGCCCTCCCGGCCGAAGCTGTCGAAGAATCGAAGCGCGCGATCCGCGCGGCGATCGACCGCGGAGTGACCCTGATCGACACGGCAGATATCTACGGCGCCGGCCGCGCCGAGCGCCTCGTCGGCGAAGCGATTCGAGGCATTCGCAACAAGGTCGTCGTCGCGACGAAGTTCGGCGAGCTGTTCGACGAGAAGACCGGCGCGGAGCCCGAAGGCGATGTCACTCCGGAGTACGTTCGCAAGGCCTGCGACGGGAGCCTGCGCCGCCTCGGCATCGAAGCCATCGATGTCTACTTCTTCCACCTGCGGGACTTCCCGCTCGACCGGGCTGCGGGCATCCGCGACGCGCTCGAGGATCTCGCGTCGCACGGCAAGATCCGTGCCTATGGCTCGAGCACGGACGACATCGAGAGAGCGAGGCTGTTTGCGGCAGGCCCCCACTGCACCGCCGTTGAGCATCGGCTGAACATCTTCGACGACGCGCCCGACATGATCCGTCTCTGCGACGAGCTCGACCTCGGGGAGATCATCCGGGTTCCTCTCCTGATGGGTGTCCTCACAGGCCGGTGGCATCGCGGCGATTCGCTGCCCTCATCAGATCGCCGCAGCGACGGCTTCACGGATGAGCGATTCCTGGAGATGCTCGATCGGGCCGAGGCGCTTCGCCCCATCCTCACAAGCGGCGGCCGGTCCTACGTCCAGGGAGCACTTGCCTGGATCTGGACGAGATCGGCGCGTGCCGTACCCGTGCCCGGATTCCGCACTGTGGCGCAGGCCGAGGAGCTTGCGCTGGCCATGAAGTACGGGCCATTGCCGCACGAGGCCTTCGGCCGGGTCGCCGAAGCCATGAGGGTGCCTCTCTAGTTGAACGTCCGTCGTGGTCCCTCACAGTGGGCTGGAATAGAGGGATC
>JBFYRA010000152.1:0-16083 GCA_041302485.1 Candidatus Bipolaricaulota bacterium | reverse complement strand
GGCGGCGATCAACGAGTTCTTCACCTCGATGCTCGTGAGCCTGTTCCGCGACGGGTTCCTCATTCTCGGCATCGTCATCGTCATGCTGCGCCTCGACTGGCGGCTGGCTCTCGTCGTGTTCGCGTTGTTCCCGGTCATCGTCTTCTGCGCGTGGCAGTTCCGGAACCGCGTCCGCGCGGCCTTCCGCGAGGTCCGTCGGCAGATCGCCCGGCTGAACGCCTACGTCCAAGAGTCGATCTCGGGCATCCGGATCATCCAGGTGTTCGTGCAGGAGAAGGCGGCGAACGACCGCTTCCTCGAGATCAACAAGGCCAAGTACGACGCCGACTTCCGCCAGATCGTGACGTTCGCCGTCTTCCGGCCGCTCATGAGTTTCCTGAGTTCGTTCGCCGTCGCGCTCGTCCTGTGGTACGGCGGTCTGCGCACGCTCGGCGGCGGGCTATCGCTCGGCGCGCTGGTCGCGCTCTTGCAGTACGTGCGGATGCTGTTCGAGCCCGTGCTCAATCTGTCGGAGGGCTACAACGTGCTCCAGGCGGCCATGGCGTCCGCCGAACGTATCTTCCACCTGCTCGACGAGCCGCGCGAGCCGGCGGGCGGCGGGAAGACGCTCGAGCGCGTAGAAGGGACGATCGAGTTTCAGAACGTGTGGTTCGCCTATTCCGGCGAGGACTGGATCCTGAAGGACGTTTCGTTCTCCGTCCGCCCCGGCGAGCGCATCGCCATCGTCGGCCCGACGGGATCCGGCAAGACGACGATCATCCGGCTCCTCCTGCGCATGTACCCGATCCAGAGAGGGACGATCCTCGTCGACGGCATCCCGATCGACGACTACGACGTCGCGTACCTCAGATCGCAGATGGCGGTTGTGCTCCAGGATGTCTTCCTCTTCTCGGGAACGGTGATGGACAACATCCGCCTGCGCTCCGACATCCCGGCGGAGAAAGCCGTCGCCGCCGCAAGGTTTGTGAGCGCCGACTTCGTGGAAGCGCTTCCTGGCGGGTACGAGACAGAGGTGAAGGAGCGCGGCGCCACGCTGTCCGTCGGCGAGCGGCAGCTTCTCTCCTACGCGCGCGCCGTCGCGTTCGAGCCGAAAATCCTCGTGCTCGACGAAGCCACAGCGAGCATCGACTCGCACACCGAGAGCGTGATCCAGGCGTCGCTCCGACGGATCCTGCAAGGACGAACCTCGATCGCCATCGCCCATCGCCTGTCGACGATCCGCGAGGCCGATCGCATTCTCGTCGTGCATCAGGGCGAGATTGTCGAAGCGGGAACGCACGAAGAGCTCCTCGCGCAGGACGGCCTCTACGCCGCCCTCTACAACCTCCAGTTCGCCAACGGCGCGCACGGCGGTTGACGGCGAGCGAGCCATCTGTACGCTAGGCGAAGTATGGACCTCACGATCCCGCGACTCGGAGCCGCCCGTCGACCATCCCCTCTACATCTCTCGACAGTCGACGGAGACCGCATCTGCAACTTCGTCACGGACGACGAACGCGTGCTGACCTGCGCGACAACGCGCGACGGCTCCGCCCCGGAAGGAGACGAGGACGCTTCGTTCGAGCGCGCCGGGCCGCGCGAGCGGGTCTACTTCGATCCGGCCGCGCTTCGCGTCGGCATCGTGACCTGCGGCGGGCTTTGCCCGGGGACGAACAGCGTCATCCGCGCGGCAACGATGGAACTCTGGTTCCGCTACGGCGTCCGCTCGATCCTCGGATTCCGATACGGGTTCGCCGGCCTCGTGCAGGAGTCGGGCCACGCGCCGCTCGTCCTCGATCCCGATGTGGTGAACGACATCCACCATCACGGAGGATCGATCCTCAGCTCGTCACGCGGAGCCCAGGACGCAGCGGCGATGGTCGACACGCTCGCGCGCCTCGGCATCGGCATGCTCCTCGTCGTCGGCGGCGACGGAACCATGCGCGGCGCCCACGCGCTCTACGAGGAGGTCGGCCGGCGCGGCCTTCGGATCGGCATCGTCGCAGTGCCGAAGACGATCGACAATGACATCTACCTCGTCGAGAGGACGTTCGGGTTCGAGACGGCGTTCTCGATTGCGGTCGAGGCCATCCGCTCGGCGCACGTCGAGTCGAAGGGCTACGTCAACGGCGTTGGGTTGGTTAGGCTCATGGGCCGCTACTCTGGCTCCATCGCCGCGCACGCCGCACTCGCAGAGCCCGACGTAAACCTTGTCCTCGTGCCGGAGATCCCGTTTGTGCTCGACGGGGAGAAGGGACTCGTCGCGTGGCTCGTGGATCGGCTGGCGCGGCGACGCCACGCCGTGATCGTCGTCGCCGAAGGAGCCGGGCAGGAGTTGATCGCAGAGGACGGACCCGTCGTCGAACGCGATGCCTCAGGCAACGTTCGCTTGCGCGACATCGGGACGTTCCTCAGAGAGCGGCTCGCGCGCGAACTCGAATCGCGCAAGATCCCGCACGCGCTCAAGTACATCGACCCGAGCTACATGATTCGCTCCGCACCCGCCTATCCCAACGACGCCATCTACAGCGCGGGACTCGCCCGCGCCGCCGTCCACGCCGGAATGAGCGGTCGCACGGGCCTCCTCGTCGGCTCGTGGAACGGGCACCTCACGCACGTCCCGCTCCATGCCGTGCTCGACCGGCGCAACACGCTCGACCCCGAGAGCGATCTCTGGCTCGCCGTGCTCGAGTCCACAGGCCAGCCGACTGCATGGACGTAGGAGACCACATTCGCAAGTCCTTCGCCTACGCCGTGCGCGAGAATCGAGGCGGGTTGGAACTCCTCGCCTTCCGCAGTCTGGAAGAGCCGGAAGGGTTCGAGGTTCCCAAGGGGGCGGCGGAATCCGGCGAATCGTTCGCCGATGCCGCACGGCGCGAGCTGCATGAGGAGTCCGGGCTTGACGTCGGCGAAGGAGTCGAGCTTGGGACGACGTGGTACTTCGATGAGGAGCAGCGGTTCTTCCTCTTCGTGCTTCCGCATGACATACCCGACCGCTTCCGTCATGTCGTGACAGGAAGAGACGGAGATGCGGGGCTCGTCTACGAAGTCGAGTTCCTTCCCGTAGACGAGCGCCTCGCCTCCCGCCTCGTCCAGGGCTCGGGAGCCTTCGTGGGCAGCCTTCGTCGTCGCTGCGCAGCCCTCACTGCCTGACGCCGACTGCCAGAGCCTCGATATCGGGCTCGGCGACCGCCCGCGCCCATGCGGCCTGCCAACGTGCGTCGAGATCTCCGAGCTCAAGCGCGCTGCCATCGCGCAGAAACAGAGGGATCTGGTGCAGGAGGGCCACGGCGGGGACTTTGCCGGGGCCGACGTAGCGCTTGCCGGTCCATGCGTCGATCCACGTGCCGACAGGGAGGAGAATGTCGACCTGCTCAACGCCGCGCTCCCAGACCGGGCGCACGAGGAGGTCCGGTCCTAGCATGTACTGCTCGAATGTGTCAATGAACCGGACATCCTCCGGGTACGCCACGATCATCGGTCGCACGATGGGTGTGCCACGCCCGTGAGCCCGTTCGGCCGCAGCGTAGAGGTAGTCGCCGAGATCCCTGTGCAGGTTTGCGTACAGAGACCAGATGGCAGCGAGCTCCGCGTCGTACACCGTGGGGAACGTGTACCCAGAGGCGCCCATCGCGTCCGCGCTCGCGTCGGGAAGCCACGACCACGGCGCGAGATTCGCCGTCGGGCCGACCTCCATGATCGGGCAGCAAGCGGAGAACGCCAGCCATCGCGCCAGCACCTCACGCGGTGGTCGCTTGTTGTAGCCGCCGGTGTCTGAACCCCAAATCGGAGCGTTGAGGATGGCTGCACGCTGGAGCGCGATGATCGCGGACCGCAGTCCCCACTCCGACGGATCCGTATCGCCGCCCCATGACGCCGTCCACTGCGATATTCCTGTCCAGCCGGCGCGATAGATGGAAACGAACTCCCCCGCGGCGTGCAGCTGCCCGGCGTCAAAGGCGGCACGGGCGAACCAGAGTGGGAAGGCGTTGTGGCCCTCGCGGTAGTCGGTGCCATCGTCGTACGCGCCGCGAAAGACCTGTCCGTCGGGCGGCTTCTCCTCGCCGCGATCTAGCTTGAACCCGGCAATCCCAGTCTCGATCAGCGGACGCAGGAGGTCCTGCCACCACGTGACCGCTTCAGCGTTCGTGAAGTCGAGGAGCGCCGCCTCGGGCAGGTACGGCAGGGTCCTCTCGACCGAGTACCCCTCCCGGAGCGCGGTCTCTCGCTCCCCGTCCATCACCCACGGCCCAATCCACAAGAGCGTCCCGATGCCTCGCCCCGCGAGCCACTCGACCATCTCGGCGAAATCGGGGTACCTCGCCTCGTCGAACGAGAGACCGCCATACCCGAACGTCCCTGCGGCCCACGGTCTGTCGACCACCACCCACGAACAGGGAATGTCGAGCGCATCCATCATGAGGACATCCTCGACGACCATCGAGTTGAACGGTCCGCCATACGGCGTCCCGTCGTAGAACTCCCCAAGATCGAAGCACTCGTCGCGCCAGCGTCCCGGGCCAAGCAGGAAGCGCGGCGGCAAGAGGGCGTATCCGGAAAGCGCGGCGTAGCGCTCGATGACATCTTCGGGACGCGGACCGGGAAGAAGGAGGAGCGACATCACGAGATCCTCTGTCTCGATCTCCACGAGCTCCGCGCGGACCTCGCGGTCCGCGGTCACGCCGAAGCGGTACGTTCCCGGCCACGATCCCTCGACGTAGGCGCCCCAGCCGGCCGATGAGAGGAAGAACGGCGCGTAGATCGAAACAGTCGGAAGCGTGTACAGGTCGACCGTTTGGCCTCGGAGATTGAGCCCCGCCGTCATTCCCGGCTGCCAGGAGAAGCCCTGGCTTCCCTGGACGACGCGCTCCATGAGCCCGTAGAAGCCTTCCGACGCGGACACATGCAGTGTGATGCCCAGCTTGTCGAACTCGCCCTTGCCGGCCACCGAGAACGCGATCCGGGTTGATCCGCGCGGTCCGGGCTCCAGAACGATGGACGCCGCACGCCCGTCCGCAGCTACGCACGTCAGGGCGTGCCGTTCTCCATCCACGGTGTGCCCCAGAACGGTGGCAATGGCAGTGCGCGATGTTCCATGGGCGATGTAGAACGCCGACGTCGCCGCGCCCTGCAGGCGAGGGAGTCCCGACGCCGCGGCAAAGCCCACCGCGAGGGGAGAGGTCTCGACCACAGCTTGGCCGAAGACCAGCGCGGACCAGATCGCGAAGAGGACTCCTGTGAGCCCGAGACGGTAAGTGCGCATATCGCCCTCCACTCGAGATCCTTGAGCGTAGCCCCCGCATCCGCCATGCGGCAAGGCATTCAGGGCACGAACCGACCCTCAAACTCGGACCACAGCTCGGCCGGCCAGCGCGTCGAGTCCCACGGGGGCGGTGCGTCGGACGCGCACGGCGTGAGCGTGAACGCGATCGCGATCTCGCCTTCGAGAGCGAGCGTTCCGGGCCGCTCCGCCGGCACAAGGCGGGACTTCGCCTGCGTCACGAACGTACCGCGGTACTCCCGGCGGGCTCCGTTCTGGCGCACGATGAACGCGCACGTTCCCGTCACGGATCCCGAGCCCAGAGCCGGCGATCCTTCGACGGCCAGGCCGCCTACGATCTCAGCACCCGTCTCCCCGATCTCCGTGGACCGCCCCCAGACGACCGCCCAGCCCCACCCGGAGAAGGTTCTGAGTTCGAGGATCCCTTGACCGTTTCCGAAGCCTTGAAAAGCGAGGCCGAGAAACGAGAACTCGAGCGCGCCCTCGAGTGTCGCTTCGACGCCGCGAGAGGCGAACGACGCCCACGCGCGGCCGCTGCCTGTCGCCACCATCGACACAGGCTCCGCGGCGACCGCGAGCGTCAGGAAGCAGGCAAGCAGAAGAGCGGCTCCCCAGCGAGTGTTCATGCATGCCTGCCCCGTCGTCCGCGGAGCTGAGCGAGGAGCATCGCCGCGAGCATCAGCGCACACCCAGCGAGCCCGCGAGGCGAGAGCCGCTCGCCAAGCACGATCCAGCCACCGAGCGCGGCGAAGACCCCTTCGAGGCTGAGCATGACGCCGGCGCGCGACGGGTCGACAAGCTTCTGGCCGACGACCTGCAACGTGTAGGCAACGCCCACCGACAGGATTCCGGCGTAGGCGATCGGCCCAGCTGCAGCGAGGATGCCCGAGATCGGCATCGCCTCCCAGAGGAGCGCGGCGCCAAGGCTCAAGACGCCGCAGATCGCAAACTGCGCGATGGCGATCACGAGCGCATCGGCCCGGTCGGCGAGCCAGTCGATGATCTGGACGTGGACAGCCCACAAGAGAGCACCGCCGAGCACCCACGCGTCGCCCGCGGCGATGTGGAACGACCCCGTCACGCTCAAGAGGTAGAGGCCTGCGGCGGACAGGGGCACGGCGATCGCTGTTGCCAGGCCGACGCGTTGCCCGCGCAGGAGGCCGAGAAGCGGCACGAGCACGACGTACAGTCCCGTGAGGAAACCCGCTTTGCCTGCCGTCGTCGTCACGAGCCCTGTCTGCTGAAGGTTCGCCGCGAAGGTCAGTACAAGTCCCGACGCGACGAGACCGAACGTCGTGGCGCGCCCCGCTCGCGTCGAACGCGGCTCCGCCGCCCGACTTCTCTGCCGCCACAGGAACGGCACAAGAACGAGCACACCGAGCAGGAATCGAATGCCGTTGAACAGAAACGGGCCGACGTGCTCCATCCCGGCGCGTTGCGCGACGAAGGCGAGGCCCCAAATGGCGGCGGCAACAAGAAGCAGTCCGCTTCCACGCGAGGTCTGGGCCGACATGGACGGCATTGTACCGGGCGGCCGGCGCCACAGAATAGGTGTGTCCAGGCGCTCGCGGACGGCCGGCGCCGCAGGACGGATGCAGGTCTCTCCTGGGCTTGCCGGCAAGAGGATGCCGGACTGCGGACGTCGCCGGATGCCGCGGCCGCGGTCTGTGCGATTGCCCTCTCAGCACGGGACACAGGACCGCGACGCGCGCCCGGATGCGCCTACCGTAGGATGCAGCTGTTCGGAGGTGGTGCCGTGTCCTTCGACCTCGATCTCTTGTTGCGGCTCTGCGTGTCCGTCCTGCTGGGCGGGGTCGTCGGGCTTGAGCGCCAGGCGCACGGGCGCGCAGCCGGGCTGCGAACGCACATCCTGGTGAGCCTCGGATCGACCTTGGCCATGGTCGTAACCCAATCGTTCGGGCCGAACATCGACCCAGGGCGAGCGGTCGCCGGCATCTTGACGGGAATCGGCTTCCTCGGCGCGGGGGTCATCGTGAAGTCGAACGAGATCGTCCGCGGCCTCACGACTGCCGCCTGCATCTGGTTCGCGGCCACACTCGGAATCCTCGTCGGGCAGGGACTCTACGTCATCGCCGCGGTCAGCACGGCCATCGTTCTCGTTGTCCTGACGATGTTGTCGTGGTTCTCGCACAAGGTACCGACCGTCAGCTACCACACGGTCGTCGTCCGGGCCAAGACGGTCGAGGCATCGGCGCTCGACGACCAATGTCGCGATGTCTTCCGCAGCCAGGGGTTCCGCATCATCGCCGTGTCGAGCCGCATCGCCAAGGAGCCGACACAGACTGAACTCACGTTCCGGCTGCGGACGCGCAAGGCCCCGAAGATCGTGCAGCTCAGCGAGCCCCTGCTCGCATTGCCGCACGTGATCCAGACCGACTGGGACTAGGCCCGAGCGGCGCGGGCACGACTGCGCCGGGCGCGTTGCGTCCGCTCGCTCTACGCTCGGCCCTTCTTGCGCGCGCCCTTCTCTCCTGTCGGCGCCGCACGCAGCTTGCGCGCGTCTGCGGCGGGCAAGCAGTAGGCCCAGTACCGGATCCCCTGCGGACGTCCCTTCGACGGCAACTCAGTCGGCGTTCCGAGCCCGTGGATCTCGTGCTCGAATCCCGGGAACTTGTCGTCGAACGCCTCGAGACCCTGGAGGTAGGCGCACACGGCCGCGTTTGCTTCTTCGCCCGGCATCAGGACAGGAATCCCGGGGGGATAGGGGACGAGGCCGACTGCAGCGACGCGCCCTTCGAGCTCGTCCATCGGGACGCGGTCGACCTTGTTCTTCACCAGCGACCGGTACGCCTCGCTCGCCGTGGCGCGCTGGGCGGGCTGGTTGTCGGGGTGGCGCAACGCCTTTTCCTTCTGGACCAACTGGGCCTCGCGCAGGAAGCGATGCATCTCCTGACAGAGGTCGTAGAGCGTCATGTCGCCGGCGTAGCGGTCGGGGTAGTACTCGACGAGATACGGGATCGCTTCGGACAGCCGCGCCCGCGTGTCGTAGAGGTGCTTGAACTCGAACAGCGCGCTGACGAGCGTGCCCCACTTCCCCTTCGTGATCCCGAGCGAGAAGAGGAACAGCACCGTGTAGTGGCCCGTCTTCTCGGCGACGATCCCCTCGGAGTCGAGGAACGCCGAGACGATCGGCGCGGGAATGAACGCCTGCGTCGGCACGTCGGGCAGAGCGGGCTCGGCGTCGGGATCGAACAGCGAACCGTTCGGCGCGATGCCCGGGGTGATGAGCGTGACCTTGATCGGATCGAGCAGGCAGTATCCCGAGGTCAGGCCTTTGAATCCATGCCATGCGGCTCCCGGCTCGAGGGTCCAACACTCGGCGCGCGTGGCGAGCGTCTCCGACTCCGCGTCTTCGAACCGGACCACGCCACGCTTCGTCTTCACCTTGTCCGGCTGCCACACGCGGAACCACCAGTCGCGCTTCTCTTTTCGGTCGCGCTCGAGCCGCCCCATGACCTGGCGGAATGCGACGGCCTCGTCGATCGACTGTTGGGTCAAGACGGTGCCCGTCCCGCCGGACATCATCGCCGCGGCCACGTCGTTCGACGCGATGATCGCGTACTGCGGAGAGGTCGAGCTGTGCATCATGTACGACTCGTTGAACCGGTCGTGCTCGACCGGAGCGCGCAAGCTCGACTTGATGTGGATCATCGACGCCTGCGACAGTGCGGCGAGGAGTTTGTGCGTCGATTGGGTCGAGAAGATCGTCGGCGCGCTCTCGTCGTCGACGTTGATCGCCATCGCGTAGCGGTCGACGTAGAGCGGGTTGAACTTCGCGTAGGAGTACCAGGCCTCGTCGAAGTGGATCCGCTTTGCGCCGCCGTCGATCTGCGCGAGGATCTGTCGAACGTCGTAGCAGAGGCCATCGTAGGTCGAATTCGTGATGACCAGGAGCTCGGCGTCGGTCGGCCTGCGCCCGTCGCCCTCGAGCAGCGGGTGGTTCTGGATCCGCTCGATGATCTCGGGCCAGGCGAGACGGCTCGGCGGGATCGGGCCGATGATTCCGTAGTTGTTCGAGTCGGCGAGAAGGTACGTCGGAATGGCTCCGGAGAGACGGATCGCCTGTTCGACCGACTTGTGGCAATTGCGGTCGATGACGACGCTGTCGCCGCCGATCACGGCCGACTGGAAGACGATGCGGTTCGATGCGGACGAGCCGTTGGTCACGAAGTAGGTCATGTCGGCGCCGAACACGGCCGCTGCGTTCCGCTCGGCCTTGCCGACCGGCCCGCTGTGCTTGAGAAGGGATCCCAGCTCGCCGACGGAGACCGAGAGGTCCGAGCGGAAGAGCTGCTCGCCGAAGAAGCGGACAAACTCCTGTCCCACCGCCGACTTCAGGAACGCCGTTCCGCCGCAGTGGCCGGGCGTATGCCAGGAGTACTCGTATTCCTCGGCGAAGCGCACCATCGCGCCGAAGAAAGGCGGCAAGAGGATGTTGGCGTACTTCTCGATCGCGCTCGACACGCGCCCGGCGACGAATGAGGCCGGATCCTCGAGCTTCCAGATGTACTCGTCGATCTGCTCGACGATCAGGAGGTCGATGTCGCGGACCTCGGTTCGGTCGGCGAGCAGGAACACGGGCAGGTACTCGCCGTGGCTGCGCGCGGCTCGGATGAGCTGCCTCACTTCTTCCGGCTCGCTCGGATCCCACGCCACGAGGAGACACCCCAGGTTGGGGTTCGCCTCGATGAGCGCCATGCCGTCTTCGACGTCGTGCGTTGCGTGCGTCGGGTAGCCCAATTCCTGGAGGTTGTCCGCAATCGCGCGGATCCTCTGACTGGAAAACGACGCTTCGTCCCACGTCGGGTCGACGATCACCACCGGATACTTCGGACGCGTATACATGAACCCTCAGGTCACCTCCGAGCGCCGCCCCACATGCCTGCGGGGACCCAGCGTTCCATGGGAAGAAAGACGAAGACCACCCGTTGACTCACTCCCCCTCGAGCGAAACTCGTCTGCACCTAGCTCCGATGATCGTAGGTCGCACGACTCCGCACGTCAACTGTCGCGCCGCCCCGCTCTGGCGCCTTACGGCTCGACCTTCCACGTTCGGGAGGCGTTCCGAGCCTCTTTGGCGCGGAACGCCGTCTCGAGATCGATCCCGTAGCGATTCGCGATGGCGCAGAGGTAGATCAGGCAATCGGCCAACTCGTCCGCGACGTCGGCGGCGCGGGACGAGGGATCGACGCGCAAGCCCTCGGCGCGTCGTACGGCCCGAAACAGCTCGCCGAGCTCTTCGCCGAGCAGCAGGCACTTGTCGCGAGCACTCTGGGTCGAGAAGCCGCGCTCGACTTCCAGCCGGACGACGTACTCCTGGAACTCCGCCAGCGTCGGACGTGGTCCGAGATTCACTGCGGGGCCCTCCGACGCGTTCCGCGTGCGGCGCGCGGGTGGTAGTGCACGTGAACCTCTCGCACGAGGCTCATCTGGCGCACGAGTTCCGTCTCCACTTGGCTCGCAATCGCATCCCCCTCGGCGACGCTCAACGCGCCGTCAACGACAATCGTCAGGTTCAGGACGAGGTACGGGCCGAAGCGATGGGCGCGCATTTCGTCGATCGACTGGACTCCCGTGACCCCCACGGCAATCGTCTCGATCTCCTTCCGCACCGATCGCTCGAGCGTCGTGTCCATCAACTCCGACGCGGTGTCGCGCACGATATCGACGCCCGTACGAAGCACAAACAATGCGACCAGCGCGCCAGCCAACGGGTCGACCCAGGCAAAGCCGAGGCGTCCGAGCAGGACGCCGACGACGACCGCCGAGGCCGACAGGATGTCGTTGCGGTGGTCCGCGGCCAACGCGAGGATCGCGACATTCCTCGTCTTCCGGGCAATGCCCGACGTGTAGAACCAGAGGCCGACCTTCGTCGCCACCGTGCCCAGCGCGACGAAAAGAGAGATCCAGGCAACCGTCGGCGCCGTTTCGGCGCCAGAGAGAATGTCGAACGTCCCGTTCATCGAGTCCCAGAAGATGGCCACACCCGTCGTGATGACGAACGCGCCGACGAGGAGCGCTGCGATGTTCTCGAGCTGCCGATGCCCGTACGGGTGCTCCTCATCGGGCGGTTTGCGCGCCGCGCGCATGAACGCGGCGACGACCGCGTAGTAGACGACGTCTGATGTCGAGTTGATGCCGTCGGCGAGGAGAGCTTGGCTGTGCCCGAGGATGCCGATCGCCGTCTTCAGGACGGCCAGGAGGACGTTCGCGACGAGACCCAACCCGACCGCCACGCTGAACGCGCGCGGCTGCCCGTTCTCGTGACTCCCGTCCTGTACCTCCACCATGAGCCCCTCGCGCTCCTTAGAGTTGGCAGGATCTTCCGTCAATCGGAGAGGCGCGGCAACCGCTCTAGAGCTGCCTCTCCATGGCCAGCGACGTCGCGCCTTCGCGATACGGAGGGATCTCGCGGAACCCGAGCCGGCGGTAGAGTCCAACAGCCGGCTGCTGTAGGTCAGGCGTCGCGACCTCGAGCCGCACGCAGCGATAGTCGTTCCAACGCGCGAACACGAGCAGGCCTTCGACCAACCGCCGCCCAAGCCCCTTCCCGCGATAGGCCTGGAGAAGCCAGACCCGCTTGAGTTCTGCCGTCTGCGCGGCGAGCCTCGCGATCCCACCCGTCCCCACCACGCGCTCGCCCTCGACGAGAACCAGGAACGCGCCGCCGTGCGCTGCGTAGTAGGGCAAAGGATCCGTGAGATCCTCGAACGGATCGTGCCGGGCACGGATCTCCTCCGCGCTGAGCCCCCAGAGCTCGCGGAAACAGGAATCCATCACGGCAAGCGCATCCGCCGCTTCGTCCAGTCCAATCGGGCGCAGGTCGATCATCCCATTCCTTCGCTAGAGGGCGGCCAACGTGGCGTGCGCCGCTCGGATCGGATCAAGCATCTCGCCAGCAAGGCCCGCGGCTTCGCCCTGAAAGAGCAGGCAGCGCAGGAAGTTGCGCGCGTTGACATAGCGGTACAAGACGAACGGGAGGTCATCGTTGAAGTGCACGGCAGGCGCGAGCGACGCCGCCCATGTCGCGACACGCGCAAGGGGCAACGATCCCCTGCCGAGAACCCGCACCACAGCCGCGGCCAATCGGGCATCTTCCTCGAACACGAACGGCGCGCGATCGGTTGCCGCCTTGCCGCCAAGTGCCACAAGCGCATCGAAGAGATCGTCCGGCGTGAGTTCCGGGCACTCCGACAACTCGCCGATGGTGTCGGCGGCATGGGCTGATGCATGTGCCCAGAGCTTTTCGGTCGAGACGAACCCGCGAAGGTCCGCCTCTTCGCGAACGTACCGCAACACCGTCTGGTGCAGCCACCGGACGTCCTCAGTGGAAAGGAGAGCTCTCTCCCGATGCGCAACGACGAACGCGGTGAGCAGCAGCACCGAGAACGACCGCATGAACACCGAGTCTGTGCCGGTCTCCCCGATTCCGGAGAAGAGGTGATCCGCGTCCGTCACCGTCCACAGGAGCTCGCGGATCTGGCCGTCCGTCATCTCGCGCCGGGTGGTCCAGAGGTGAAGAATGCCGAACACGCGCCACTCCCGCAGCTTGCCGTCGGTCGATCCCAAGAGCGGCAGGATTTCGATTGCGAACGCGTAAGGATCGCATCCCTCGGGGACCGCTCCCTTGGCCTTCACGATGTCGGCGATTCGGTCGAGCGTCGTCGTCATGCTTCCCCCTCTCCAAGTGAGCGTACTGCACGACCCTGCTAGAGGCGAGAAGATTTGCCCAGCGCGCGGCAGCGGGCATACTCACAGCGCGCCTGGGCTGGGCGCTCGAGGAGGACTCATGTCGAAGTGGTTGTTGTTGCTGCTCGCTGTTGCCGCGCTTGCCGGGGTCGTCGTGCTCGAGCGAGCTGAGCCGAAGCTCATCGCCGCAGCGATGACAGGGACTGCACCCGCAACAGCCCCGGCGCCCTCGCCGCACGTCGCGACATCTTCGACGGCGATCTCGCCCCCCGTGCCCGCGACACTTCAGACAGCGCCTCTCGTCTCGGAACCTGCAGTCGTCCCGACGGTAGTTGAAGTCCCGGCCGTGCAGACAGCTTCGCAGACTCCATCCACGGCGGCGCCGATTGCCGCCGTGGAGGCGCCAGAAGCTGAAGACCCTATCGCCGCGCTGGCCGTCACGCCGCGCGTCGATCCCCGTTGGGTCGGTCTTTCGCTTTCGCAGTTCCTCGACCGTGCGTCGGGCGATCTCGTCCGGCTGTCGCCGGAGTCGGTGACCCATCTCGGAATCGCCGCCGCGCTCGGGCTGCGCGACGATCACCTCGATTCGCTGACGGCTGAGGCCGAGGTCGAGTACTACGACACCATCCAGGCGATCGTCAACCACCTTGCGACGGTCGACCTCGACCGCGAGTCGCCGGACGTTCGCCTCAACGCCGAGATCTACGGTACGTGGCTGCGCAACCAGCTTCCCGGGCGCGCGTTCGTCGACAACACCACCTACGTGAGCTCGTACATGGACAGCTACCCAACGTACGTCGAGTGGTTCATGACGAGCCTCCACCCGCTGGAGACCCGCGACAACGTGGCCGATTACCTCGCGCGTCTTTCGGAGATCCCAGCGCGGTTTCGCGAGCTCCAGGCGCGCCTGGCCGCAAGCGAGAGGGTGAACGCCGTGCCGCCGCGATTCATGCTCGAACAAGCCGTCGAGCAGATCCGCAAGACGGGAAGCACGCCGGCTCGCGAGTCCAGCTTCTATCTGGCACTCCGCGGAGCGCTCGATGAAGCCGGAAGCATCGATCCCGACTCAGCCTTCATCGAACAAGCCGCTCTCATGCTCGAGCAGGAGATCCTCCCCGCCTACCTCGAGCTGGCCGAGCATGTCTCCGGAATGGCCTTGCGGGCGGACTCCGACGCCGGCGTCTGGAAGCAGACGCGCGGTGCGGCGTACTACAACGATTGCCTCCACAGTCAGACGACGACGACTTTCACAGCGGACGAGATCTACGACCTCGGCGTCGCCGAGGTCGAGCGCATCGAAGCCCAAATCCGCGCCGCGGCGACCGCTATGGGACTTGACTCGGGACTGACGATTCCGGAGGTGTTCGACCGCGCCGCCGAGATCTCAGGCACGTCGCTCGGCGAAGACACGATCGCCCGCTGCCAGAAGATTCTCGACGACGCCGGCGCGCGGATCACCTCGGTCTTCCTGCGCCTGCCGACCCGCGGGCTCGTGGTCGTGGATGGAGGCGAGTACGCCTACTTCTCCGCCGGAACACTTGACGGTTCGCGCCCGGGCCAGTTCTTCGCCCCGACGCTCATGCCGCAGGAGATCTACAGCCTGCCGACACTGACATACCACGAGGGAGTGCCCGGACACGGCTTCCAGGCCGCCTACGAGCAGGAAGCGAACATCCCGCCGTACATCGCCGGGATCGGCTTCACGGCGTACGCCGAAGGATGGGCCTTGTACGCCGAGCGCCTGATGTGGGAGCAGGGCGCCTACGATGAGGATCCGCTCGGGAACCTCGGCCGACTCCAGGACGAGCTCTTCCGTGCCGTGCGCCTTGTCGTCGATCCGGCGATTCACGCGAGGCGATGGACCTACGAGCAGGCCGTGGCCTACATGCTCGAACACACGGGGTTCAAAGAGGCGTACGTCCGCCAGCAGGTCGAGCGCTACATCGTGACTCCGGGGCAGGCCGTGACCTACAAGATCGGCATGCTCAAGATTCTCGCGTTGCGCGAGCGCGCCAAGGACGCTCTTGGAGAGGCATTCCAGCTCTCTCTGTTCCACGATGCCGTGATCGGGCGCGGCTCCCTCCCGCTCGACCTCCTCGAGCGACGCGTCGACGAGTACATCGAAGCCACGCTCGGTGCAAGCACCGTCGGGCCGGGCGCCTAGCGCCGGAGGCACCCATGTCTGAGAAGACCGCCCTCATCCTGATCGATCTCCTCGCTGGCGCCTTCGGCGCCGATGCGCCAAAGACGTGCGCCGGCGGGTCCGTCTTGCCGAACGCGCGTCTGCTGCTCGATCGGGCGCGGGAGGCAGGCGCGCGGGTCATCCACGTCGTGGAGGACTTCGATGAAGCGAAGTACCCGCCCGGCAGCGCGGTGTGGAACGCCTACCAGATCCACACCGATGTTGCTCCGCTCGCCGCAGAGTCGATCGTCCGTCAGCAGCGCTACGACGCGTTCTGCGGAAGCAGCCTGCACGAACTCCTGTCGGGCGAAAGAGTCTCGGCCGTCGTCATCTGCGGGATCTCGTCCGCCTGGTGCGTCGACACCGCCGTGCGGCGCGCCTACGGACTCGGCTACCGCGTCATCCTCGCGGCGGACGCGCACGGCTCTAGCGATGTCGGCGAGCTTCCCGGTCCCCAAGTCGCCAGGCACCACAACGAGGTTCTCGCCGCGTGCTTTGCCGAGGTGAGGCTGGTCTCCGAGATCGTGTTCTAGGCAGCGAGAGCGACGTCAGCTATGGCCGCCAGACCGCCTCGTAGTCGGTGCCGCTTGCCGTCGTCAGCCGGTGCACGGAGAGATTCGGCGAGACGGGCAGAGCGAGCCTCGAGTTCGCGGCCGTCGCGGTCAGATGAAAACAGAATCTCGGACCCGTCGGCCGACCAATGCCGGCATCCCGTCGTGGGCCGGGTTGCTCGTGATGCGCATCACATTCGTCCCGCCAGGCTGCGGATCGTCTGCTCGCGCCGCACGAGCGCCTCTTCCTTGGGCAAGTGCCCACTGCGCCACAGAGCAGTATCATGGTCTCCACGAACACCGCTGACAGCAAGGAGGATCTTGTCCGTTTGGAGGGCACAGCATGATGTCCTATGGGCGCAGGGCTCCGCGGAGGCGCG
>JBFYRA010000148.1:0-20607 GCA_041302485.1 Candidatus Bipolaricaulota bacterium | reverse complement strand
CGGTCTTCCCGACGCGCCGGAATGCGTTGTCGTCCTCGACGAACACCTCGTAACCCTCGGCGAGGAGCTTGTCGCGCCGTGCGCGCACGAGTTCGCCGTGCTCGAGCGTCCACGCCGCGACGTCGAGATCGGTCGGCAGGCGGTCGTAGTCCTTGTGGTGGGCGCGAAACCACGCCGACCACTCGCACTGGCTTTCCCCCGAAAGGAGCTTGGTCAGCCACGTTGCCCAGATGTAGGGATCGGTTCTTCGTGTCGCCATGGACCTCCTCGCTGCTCCAATCTATCGGGAGCTCGCGGGGATGACAACCGATCCGACGCTGCGGGGATGAGCAAGCGCCGGAACGGGCGACGTCTCGGCAAAACGAGGATGCTGTCCTTGCTGACTCAGCCGCGCACCCAGTAGAATCGGCCCGAACGCAGTTTCGGAGGGGTGGGTGAGCGGCCGAAGCCGCCGGTTTGGAGAACCGGTGTACTCCTCGTGGGTACCGCGGGTTCAAATCCCGCCCCCTCCGCCAGCCTGTGCTAGGTGGGGGGCTAGCGGTCCCCTACATCCACAACCCGCTCAGTGGAACCGAAGGGTTCCCGGAGGGGAGTGGCGGGAGGGTCTGTCCACGAGCAAGCGACGTTGACGGCTGAGCCCTCTGCGGCGCATGTCGGTGAACCCCGCGAGGCCCGGAAGGGAGCAGCGGTAAGCTGACCTCTGCGGGTGTTAGAGGATCCCTTGGCCTGAGTAGGCTACTCGCGAAGCGCTTCTTGCCTCTCTTCGATGGGGCCACGCACAGGCATCTTCTCTGTCCCGGAGTCCGGCGGTGCGCAAGTCGCGGATCGGTGCGATCGCAGGTCCGTGCGGACCTGGGGTAGGAGACCGCAAGTTGGGTCCGCCAAGATCATCTGGGCAGGCGATCACGTGCAAGCGGCGGCGAACGGCGAACCCTTCCCTACACGTCGCCCTTCCCCAGCAGTCCCTTGACCCACTCCCGTTTCTTCCACAAAGCGCAGCGACCGTCGGTCTCATCGAGTGTGCCGCTCGCGAGGATCTTGCGGAACAGGGGCGAGCCCAGAGCCTGTTCGAGCGTCAGGCGATTCAGATCCGAATCGGAGTAGGGCGAGAACGGGCACGGCTCGACGTCGCCGTAGGCGTTCACGTGGATGAACCCGCGCCCGGCGGCGAGGCAGCCCCCGAGGGCCATCTCGTCGTGCGGAAAGGCGATGAACAGCGCGCCAAGGGTCCGGCGATAGCGGGCGAGTCGCCGTTCGAGTTCGGCAACCTGGGACGCGTCGAGCTCGAGATCGTCGGTGCCCGGCTCGACCGGTACGTAGTTGATGAAGTAGAAGAGCCGGCATCCCCGCGCGATGAGGCGGCGCAGGTGCGCTTCGTCGGTGGCGAGCGCGAAGTTGCGGCGCGTGAGCGTCGCCGACGTGCCGAAGAAGGCGCGTCGCGAGGCGAGACGGTCCATTGCTGCGACCACGTGATCGAACGTGCCCGCCCCGCGCCGCGCGTCGGTCTCCGTCTCGCCGCCTTCGAGGCTCAAGACGGGGATGACGTGGCCCATCCGTCGCAGTCGCGCAATGTGCGCGCCGTCAAGAAGCGAGCCATTGGTGAACAAGAGGAACAGGATCTCGCGCCGCCGCTCGAGCTGATCGAGAAGGTCCGACCGGAGCAAGGGCTCGCCACCGGCGATCAATATGACCGAGACGCCGAGGTCCCTCGCCTCTTCGAGCCACGCCGCTGTCTTCTGTGGGGTGAGTTCGGGCCGATCCTTCTCGTGCAGGATTCTGGCGTAGCACCCGCTGCAGCTCAGGTTGCAGTGTCCGGTCACGCTGTAGATGACGAACGGAGGCACGTGCGTGCCGCGCTCGGCCGCCGCGAGTCGGCGGAACACCGCCTGGCGCTGCCGCCACAACAGGCGGGCGGCGCGGAGCGAGAGACGCGGGCTGCCGCGCGTGATCCGCAGCGCGGTGCGCAGGACATCAGCGAGCGAAGCTTCGAAAGCGACGGACGGTTCGTTTCTTCCCATGATCCCTTTCCAACGCGGATGTGTGGGCGATTGTAGGCGCTGTGCGTTTCTTACACACGCCGGACGCCGGTCCGCGTCTCGGGGTCGGGGGATGTCCCAGGCACACGCTGGACGCCGTTCCGCGTGGACGTCTGTCTTCCCTGAGGGCGGGACGGTGCAGCAAGCGGCGAAGATCGGTCTCTTGGCCAAGCCGCGACCGATTGGACAGGACTTCGGCCGCCGGGGGAGTGTGAGTAAGATGGGCGAAGGGTGGGTCGCAAGAGGGGGATCCAGCCAAACTTAGAGGGGAACCAGCGTTTGTTGGGGTCGGGTGTTGGGAAGAGACGCGCAAGGGGGAGCGTGTGAGGGACGAGCAGACCATGATTCTCTTTGAAGGGAACATCGCGGCGGGGAAAAGCACGGTTGGGCGGAGGCTGGCGGAGTCCAAGCTCTTCGGCTTCATCGAGGAGCCCGTCGGCGCCTGGCAACGGGAGTTTGAGGAGAACCTCCTCGACCTCTTCTATCGTGATGCGCACCGCTGGGCGTTCACGTTCCAGCTCGCTGCGTTCACGACGAGGGCGAAGACGTGGACTGAGGTCTTGGCGATGACGGACCATCAGAACGTCGTGCTCGAACGGTCGATCTACTGCGACCGCTACGTGTTCGCGAAGAACTGCTACCAGTCGGGGCTGATGTCGAAGACCGAGTGGCAGCTTTACTGCAAGTTGTGGGACTGGCTCCAGAAGAACTGGTGCGCCGAGCCGGACAAGATCGTCTACCTCCGGACGCCGGCTGAGGTCTGCCACGAGAGGATCGACCAGCGGGGACGGAGCGAAGAAGACTCGATCCCGCTCGCCTACCTGAAAGATCTCGAGGCGCTGCACGACGAGTGGCTCCTGACGAATCCGCGCGCTGTCGTCCTCGACGGTTGTCGACAATGGCAAGCGCGCGACATCTTCGATGTCTTGCGCCAGGCCGGAGTCTCGCTCAAGGTGCCGGCGGGGGTGGCGGCTTCCGGGTAGGCGGCGTCGGGGCGGCGTGCGGGTGCCTGCCTCCGCCTCGACGCTGTCGGTCGATCAGTAGGTGTGAAACGCCTGTTCCCATGGTCTCCGCTATAATGGGAACATGGCTGTACTGAATCAGATCGGCAAGATTCGCCGGCGAAACCACGCGCTGGTCGCATTCGACCAAGACCGCATCGTTCGCGTGATCCTGCGCGCTGCCTCGTCGGTCGGCGGGTTCGAGCAGGACTACCTCCCGGGGATCAACGATCGGATCTTCGCTGCGGGAGAGACCGACGAAGGCATTGCCCACTTTCTCTCCGACCTCGTCGTCGTGTGCCTCAACGCCGACGAGCGGCATCACGTCTCGAACTTCCCGCCGACGGTCGAGGAGATCCAGGACGTGGTGGTCCATGTTCTCCAGAGCAACGGGTTCACGAAGGTCGCGGACACCTACACGTGTTTCCGCTGGGGTCACCACTGGGTGCGGGAAGGCGCGATCTCGGAAGACGAATTTGTGCGCAACGGCTACCCGGTGGAGACGCTCGATCGGCTCATCGCCTGGAACCGGGAACGCGACTGCGACACGGTGGAAGGCCTGAACGAGATCGTGCGCACCGGCCGGATCGGTCGCCTCGTCGAGGACGCCGTGTCGGCGTACGAGATGGCGCTCGACGACGCCGCGAAGCGCGTGATCGAACGAATCGAGCAGGGCGACGTCCTTCGCATGATCTGGGTCAGCGGCCCGTCGTCGTCGGGCAAGACGACCACGACGGTGAAACTCACAGCGCGGCTGGAGAAGGCCGGACTCCGTTTCCTGATGCTCAATCTCGACGACTACTTCTGGTCGCTGATTGAGCACCCGACAGATTGGATCGACGATCGCAACTTCGAGACGCCTGAGGCGCTCGACATCCAGCTCATGAATGACCAGCTCCGTGCGCTCCTCGCCGGAGAGCCGATCGACAAGCCGATCTACTCGTTCAAGGAGGGGCGACGAGTCGGGACGAAGCGCATCGAGCGCGAGCCGGACCAGATCTTGCTCCTCGACTGCCTGCACGGCTTCTACCCGCCGATCACCGCCGGGATTGATCCTGCGGCGATCTTCCGCGTCTACATCGAGGCGATGAACCCGCTCTACGAGCCGAATCCGATGATGCCGCTCTACCACGGCGATCGCACCGACCGTCGTCTCGCGCGATTCGAGGACGTCCGGCTCTTGCGGCGGATGCTGCGCGACGCCAAGCATCGAAACCATCCCCCGCTCGCCACGCTCTTGCACTGGCATTACGTGCGCGCCGGCGAGTTGTTCTCGATCATTCCCCTCAAAGGGCTGGCCGACGTCGTCATCAACGGGGGGATGCCGTTCGATCTCCCCGCGCTGAAGCCGTTCTTCAGCGGCGACGAGGGGGTCTGGCCGACGCCGTCGGACCTCAAGGGGTACCCGTCCTTCCTCGATGCGCAGATCCGGCACCGGCGCGTGTCGAGGCTCCTCGAGTCCGTCGACGGGTTGCCGCTCGACGTGGTGAACGACAAGTCGGTGATTCCGGGCGACGCGGTCGTGCGCGAGTTCATCGGCGGGAGCACGATTCGCATCCCGCACAACGAGTAGCAAGTCTCGTTGAACGCCGCGCGCGCGGCGTTTACTCTACTTCCGAGGAGAGACGGATGCCGGCCAACCTGACGCCCCAGTTCATCAAGGCACGCGAGCGGTTCCACAAGGCGAAGGAGCCCGACGAACGACTTGCTGCGCTTGAAGAGATGCTGCGGACCATCCCGAAGCACAAAGGGACCGACCACATGGTGGGCGACATCCGCAAGCAGATCGCAAAGCTTCAAGAGGCGAGCTTCCGCGCCAAGAAGGGAAGGGGCGGCGGTGGGCATGACCACGTCCCAAAGGAAGGCGCCGGCCAGGTGGTGCTTGTCGGACCGCCGAACAGCGGGAAGTCGAGTCTCGTGGCGGCGTTGACGAACGCTCGGCCGGAGGTGGCCGAGTACCCGTTCTCGACGCTTGTCCCGGTGCCCGGGATGATGCGCTTCGAGGACGTGAAGATTCAGCTCGTCGATCTCCCACCCCTCTCGGCCGAGTACACCGAGCCCTGGGTGTACAACGTCATTCGCGCCGCCGATGTCGCCCTGCTCGTCCTTCCCGCGGACGAGCGCGACCTGCTCGAGAACTACCTCGAGGAGATTCTGTTGTGGACAGAAGAACGGCGCATCGAGTTTGTCGTCGAGCGCGGGCAGGACGCTGAGGAAGATCGAAGCATCACCCGGATTCCGGCGCGAATCGTCCTCACGAAGATCGATCTCGACTCGCAAGCGGAGGCTCTCCTCCCCGATCTCCCGTTCCCGGGCGTGGCCGTGTCGGTGAAGTCGGGCGCTGGGCTCGACGGCTTCGCGCGGATGGCGTTCGACGCGCTGAAGGTCCTGCGCGTCTACACGAAGCTTCCGGGTAAGAAGCCGGATTTCGAGGAGCCCTACACGCTTCCCATCGGGAGTACGGCGCTCGACGTGGTGAGTATGGTGCATCGCGAGTTCGCCGAGCGGCTCAAGTACGTGCGGATCTGGGGATCGGGGCGATTCGACGGGCAACAGGTGCCGGCCGACCACCGGCTCGCGGATCGCGACATCGTCGAGATCCACGTTGCCTAGACGCGGTTGCGGCACTGGGAGAGTGGACGGTACTCTGGACCTCGGGCTGGGCACGCCGCGGCCGAGGGAGGCGAGATGATCGAGGTCGAGCGAGACGAGGACCGAGTCAGTCTCCATCGCGGCTTCCTCGATGACCCACGGCTGTCGCTTCGCGCTAAGGGACTGCTCGCCGTGCTCCTGTCGCGTCGCGAGCGGACGGTCGACCCGGTCGAGCTGGTTGCAGCAGGAGAGCGCCTGGCGGATGTCGAGGCGGCACTCCGCCACCTCGAAGCCGCCGGCTACTTTGTGCGCGCCGCAGGGCAGACGGGACTGGCGGGCACGGCGCGCGAGACCACAACGCTGCCGTTGCTCCAATCCGTCGCGCGGCCGCGCGCCGCGGGACGCGAGGCGCACGTCGTCGCTCCCGCGGATGCGGACGAGATCCGGCGCGGGGCGGAGCGGGTTCTCGCGCGGCTCAACGAGCTGCGCAGATCGAGTTGGACGTGGGCGAAGTACACGCCGCTGTCGGCGCGTCACGCGAAGAACGTCGAACACATCCGCGGCCGGCTTCACGAGGGCTATGCGGAGACCGACCTCGTCCTCGTTCTCGAGTACTTGGCGGCCGTCGACGGGGGAAAAGACGAGTCCCGCAAGTACTTCGACAGCGTGACTCCGTTCAACACGAAGAACTTCGAGCGGAACGTGGCGATGGCGCGCGACTGGGACGCACGCGGACGGCCGCGCGGAGACGGGTCTCTGGCTCTCCAGCGTGCCGACGGGCACGATCCGACCGTCTACGAGCAGCGCGTTCGAGGAGGCGGGACATGATTCGCGGCGCGCCGATCGGTGAGCGGCTTGAGCACTGCGCGTTCGAGAACTTCCATGTCACCGACATGAACCGCGAGGCGTTCGAGGCGTGCCGCAAGCTGGCGGACGACGGCGGACCGGGCGTGCTGCTCATGGGCAAGAACGGTGTGGGCAAGACGCACCTCCTCGTGGCGACCATGCAGGCATTCGACCGCAGACGGGGCGCGGACTCCGCTTTTCGCGGCGGCGAGAGGGCCGAGATGAAGGTCCCTCCGATCGGCGAACTCCTGCGCGACGCTGCGAGCGCGTCCGATGACGAAGGGGCGGCGCCGCGACTGTCGCGCGACGAGATCGGGCGGAGCGCGCACGTCGAGTATTGGCCCCTCCTCGACCTAACCAGCGAGCTGCGGGCCGAGATCACGCGCGGCATTCAGGAAGTCTCGCGCCGTTGCCGCGAGTGCGACCTCCTGGTCCTCGACGACCTCGGAGCCGAGCGGGTCACCGATTTCGTCCTCGAGGAGCTCGAGCGGATCGTCGATTGGCGGTATCGGACGATGAAGCCGACGGCCGTCGCGACGAATCTGAAGTCGACGACGGAGATCGCCGCGAAGTACGGCCAGCGCGCGCTGTCTCGCTGGGCGGCGTCGTGCGAATTCCTGACGGTGCTGGGCGGCGACCGTCGCGCATCGATGAAGCCGACTTAGCGAGCGGCGGAAGCGCGGTCGGCGAGCGTCAACAGGGCGCCGCGAACGCAGAGCCGGACGATGTGGCGTCCGATCACCGACAGCCCGGCGTGACGCGGCTCGGCGAGGATGGCATCGGCGACGGCGTCGTCGCCCAGCTCCTGCGCGAGGCGGGCAACTCGGGCAAGCCAAGCCGCGACGTCGCGCGGGTACGCAGCAAGCCGCTCAGCGGCAAGCCGCTCCCTCGCGTCCTCGGCGATCCCGAAGTGCGCGTAGGCCAGTCTGCGCGGCTGAAGCTCGAGCAGTCTGCGGATCGAGTCTGCGGACGCCGCGGCATCGAAGCGCGGCGGGACGGTCAGGGGAAGGTCGACTGAGGTTCCTTGGTGTCCCGCAGCGTCGCCGACGAAGAGGGTGCCGCTGGCGGGCTCAAAGAACGCGACGTGATGCGGAGAGTGGCCGGGCGTTGCGACCGCCACGAGGCGGCTCTTCGGGCCGAGCGCAAGTGCCTGGCCGTCCTCGATCGGAAGGAGACGCGTCGCGTCGATCGGCAGGGGCTCTCCGTAGAGCGTGGCAAGATCTGGACTGGCCGCCGCGACCCCGGCGATCAGACGGCGCGGGTCCGCGAGATGCGGTAGCCCGCGCGGGTGGACGACGACCTGCGACTCGGGGTGCGCGGCGGCGATGTGTCCGGCCGCGCCGGCGTGGTCGAGATGGACGTGCGTCACGAGGACATAATCCAGGTGAACTCCACGCAGAGCATCGAGAACGCGCGGCGCGCCGGCCGCGGCGCCGGGATCGATGAGAGCGATTCTGGCCGTGCCGCGCACGAGGTAGGCGCAGCCCGTCCCGCGCTCGCCGAAGAGGGTCGTGTCCAACAGGAGGAGAGACGTTTCGGGCGCGGAGGTCATGGCTCGGAGCATACTCGACCGGGCAGGCTGCTTCGCGCCGCGAGTGGGAAGAGCGGCGGGGCCACAGGCACCACGCCTGCGGCCCGTCGTGCGCAAGGGAGGACGCCACCGTGCGGGTTTCCCATCTCGTCTCCCCCCGGAGGATGCCGGGAGAGGTTGTCGAATCTCTCCGATGGATAGAGCAACGAGACATCGCGATACACGAGAAGACAAGAACATGCTGCAGTTGACGGGTCGGCAGCGATTCGGAGAATGGAGCCATGGCGTCGGTACTCAATCTCTTCGCGCCCCCGGTTGAGCGATGGTTTCGCGAGCACTACGCCGCGCCAACCCCACCGCAAGAGCTAGGGTGGCCGGAGATCGCGGCCGGCCGGAACACGCTGATCCTCGCGCCGACCGGGTCCGGCAAGACGCTTGCCGCGTTCCTGTATGCGATCAACGAACTTGTCACGCGCGAGCCGGCGCTCGGCGCCCGCGGCGTTCACACGCTTTACGTGTCGCCGTTGCGCGCTCTTGCCGCGGACATCGAGCGGAACCTCGAGGCGCCTCTCGCTGGAATCCGTGATTGCGCCAAGGCGATGGGAGCGGCCGTGCCCGATCTTCGCGTCGGCGTGCGGACGGGCGACACACCGCCGGCGGAGCGGCAGCGGATGCTGCGTCGCCCGCCCGAGCTTCTGGTCACGACCCCGGAGTCTCTGCACCTTCTTCTGACCGCGCGTCGGTCACGCGAAATGCTGCGCAGCGTGCGATACGTCATCGTCGACGAGATCCACACGCTGTGCGGCGAAAAGCGAGGAAGCTTTCTCGCCTTGCTTCTGGAGCGCCTCGACGCGTTGACAGAACGCTCGCCGATTCGCATCGGGTTGTCGGCGACGCAGCGTCCACTCGATCGCGTGGCGAGGTTCCTCGGCGGGCGCGACGCGACAGGCGAGCCCCGCCCGGTCGCAATCGTCGACTGCGGGATGCGGAAGCAGCTCGATCTCCGGGTGTTGTCGCCGGTGCCGGACATGCGCCTGCCAGCGACCATCGACGGGCATGCGCCGTCGGTCTGGCCGGCGATCTACGCGCGGCTGCTCGAGCTTGCGCGGGAGCACACCTCGACATTGATCTTCGCCAACAACCGGCGTGCGGTGGAACGAATCGCGGCGGAGATGAATCGGCTGGCGGGTCGTCGCATCGTCCGCGCTCACCACGGGAGCGTCGCCAAGGAGTATCGCCACGAGATCGAGTCCGACCTGAAGGCCGGGCGTCTGCCGGCTCTTGTCGCGACCGCGTCGCTCGAGCTGGGAATCGACATGGGGGCGATCGATCTCGTCTGTCAGGTCGAAACGCCGACCTCGGTCGCGAGCGCTCTCCAGCGCGTCGGGCGCGCCGGGCACGCGTTCGGTGCGCGGAGCGCCGGCCGGATGATCCCGAAGACGCGAATGGACCTCGTGCGCATGGCCGGGATGGCGCGGTCGATGCTGCGCGGCGAGATCTCCGAGGTGCGCGTGCCGGCAAACCCTCTCGACGTCCTGGCGCAGCAGGTGGTGGCCATGGTCGCGGTCGAAGACTGGCGGGCCGACGACCTGTATGCGCGCGTGCGCCGGGCCGACCCGTTTCAGGAGCTGCCGCGGGCGAGCTTCGACGCCGTCGTCGAGATGATGGCCGGCGGCTATCACACGCCTGCCTTTCCGACGTTGCGGGGTCGAATCCTTTGGGAGAAGTCCACGGACCGGCTGTCGGCTCTGCCGGGTGCGCTGCAGGCGGCGATTGCGGCGGGCGGGACGATTCCGGACACCGGGCAGTACGCGATGGTTCTCGACGACGGCAAGACGCGGCTAGGCGAACTCGACGAGGAGTTCGTGTTCGAGCGGCGGATCGGCGACACGTTTGTCCTCGGCACGGGGCGCTGGAAGATCGTCGATCTGCGGGCGGACCGCGTCGTCGTGGCGCCGTCGGGGGTGGAAGAGGCGCAGCTCCCGTTCTGGAAAGGAGAAGGCCTCGGGCACGACGCGGAGTTCGGCGCGAGATTGGGGTTGTTTGCTGCAGAGTGCGTACGCCGGCTGTCGCGCGGAGATCTTGCGGAATGGCTCGAGGCGGAGTGTGCGCTCGACGACGCGGCGGCGCGAGCGCTCGAGGGATTCGTGGCCGAACAGCTTGCAGCCGGCGGAGTGCCCGACGATCGCACCGTGCTCGTGGACGTGTTCCCGAACGAGGCTGGCGACCTCCGCGTCGCCATTGTCTCGATGTTCGGCCGCTCGTTCCACGTTGCTCTCTGGCTGGCGCTGCGCGCCGAGCTGCGGCGCTCGGGGATGGAGCCGCCGGAGGGCATCGTGTCGAACGACGGAATCCTCCTGCGGCCGGGCTCGATTCGTCCCGAGGAGATCGAGCATGCGCTCGTCGCGCTGGCAGATGGCGGCGTTCGCGGTCGCTTGGTAGACGAGCTACGGGACGCGCCGTACTTCGCGTTGCGATTCCGCCGCAACGCGGGCAGAGCCCTGCTACTCCCGCGCTCGCGCCCCGGACGGCGCGTGCCGCTCTGGCTGCAGCGGCTGCGATCGCATGACCTCTTGAGCTACGCGAGCGCGCATCCCCGGTTCCCAATGGTGGTCGAGACGTACCGCGAGATCCTCGAAGACGCGCTGCCGATCGACGTGCTCGAAGAGTTCCTCGGTCGAACGGCTCGCGGCGAGGCGAGCTTCGCCTGCCGGCGAGGCGTTGGCCCATCGCCGTTTGCGGCCGCGCTCGTGCTCGATTTCGTCGGCAAGTACATGTACGAGGTCGACCAGCCGGCGGCGAAGACCGCGCCCGTCGACGCGGACCTGCTGGGGGAGCTCTTGGGATCGTCTGCAGTGCGCGATCTCATCAACGGGGACGTTGCCCGCGTCATGGACGAGCGCCTCCAAGGGCTGGCGGACTTCCATCGCGCGCGAGACGCCAGCGAAGTCGTGGACCTGCTGCTGCGGGTCGGCGACCTAACCGGCGACGAGCTCCGGGCTCGCTGCGAACCGGAAGCCATCGGGGAGCTCGATCGCCTCGAGGGAGATGGTCGGATTCGCAGAGTGCAGGGCCGGCTCCTCGGAGAGGAGCGGTTCGTGGCGACGGACGACGCGACCGCGTACGTGGCGGGATCGGACATCCCTCGGCTCCTGCGCCGCTTCGTGCGGTCGCACGCCGGCCGCACCGAGGAGGAGATCCGTGCGAGATACCCCGACGCTCCGCAGGGAATCGAATCGCTGCTCGAAGGTGAGCGGCTGGTGCGCGCCGATCTCCCGGGCCGGCCGGCCGCGTGGATCGACGGCGACGTGCTCGTCGGCCTGCGGCGGATGACGGCTTCGTCGAGGCGGCGCGAGACGGTGCCCGTTCCTGGGGAGACTCTGGCTGCTGCCGTGCTCGCGCGCCAGCACGTGGAGCGCCCTCTCGCGGGCGCCGCGGGGGTGCGCGAGGTTCTCGATCAGCTTGCGGGTTGGCTTGCGCCCGTCGGCGTGTGGCCGGCCATCCTCGCGGCGCGACTCGAGCATGCCGAGCGCCTGCGCGTCGACCCGCTCATTCGCGGCGGACTCATCCAATGGCGCGGCGCGTCATCCGGCGGAACAAGGCTTCTCGGCTTCGCTCCCGCGGGAGCGCCGGTCGACCTCCTGCCGCCGCGTTCGGGCGAGGTCTCGGGGATGGCGGCGCGCGTGGTCGAGTACCTCGCGACGAGCGGCGCGTCGTTCCTGCACCAGATCTCCGGTGGCCTCGCTGCGTCGCCGGCCGCCGTCGACGAGACGTTGTGGGAGCTTACGTGGCGAGGCTGGGTGACCAACGATTCGCTTGCGGCGGCGCAACGCGCCGGGCCGGGGCGCGGCAAGCCGACACCTGGGTTGGGCCGCTGGTCGGCGGTCGCGGAAGAGAAGGTCGGGGAACGCGAAGAGAAGGTCTGCGCTCTCCTCTCGGCGATGCTCGCGCGGTATGGATTTGCGTCGCGTGAGATCCTCGGCCGCGAGACGACCGAAGTTCGCTGGAGCGAGGCGTATCCGCTCCTCTCGCGCATGGAGTGGCGCGGCGAGGTGGATCGCGGCTTCTTCGTCTCGGGGCTCTCGGGGCCGCAGTTCGCCGAGTTCGGAATGCGGGATGCACTGCGGCGCGAGCAGGCGAGCCATGGAATGCGGCTCTTGCACGTGCTCGACCCCGCTCTGCTCCTTGGCGACGCCGTGCCGGCGTCGGGTGCGCCGCGCCGCACTCCAGGCAACTACGTCGTCGTAGAAGGCGGGCGGCCAATCCTGGCGGTCGAAGCGCACGCGGCGCGGCTCACGCCGATGGTCGATCTCGCGCCGGAGGCGAGACGAGCGGCGCTGGACTTGTTGCCGCAGCTCGTGCGACGGGCCGGACAGCCGCCGCGGCTGCGCGTCGAGACCTGGGACGACACGCCGGCGGCAGCCAGCGAGGCGGCGGAGGACTTGGCGGCGGTCGGATTCCTGCGGGATGATCAGGCCATGATCTTCTACAGGCGGTTCGGGGAGACGGCGTGAGCGACAACCTCTTGACGGACGTCGTGGGTCGGGCCCGCGAGATCGTTGCTGCCGGCCCGATCTGCGACAGCTGCCTTGGCGGCGCGTTCGGGCGGCTCGGCCACGGGTGGTCGAACGAGGAGCGGGGACGCGCGCTGCGGACCGTCTTGAGCGTCGTCGGGATCGAGGCGACGGCGGGGCGATGCTGGATCTGCCACGACCTGTTCGCCGAGGCCGCAGCGTGGGCGGAGCGCGCGCGGGAGAGAGTCGCCGGGATCGAATTCTCGACGTACCTGTTCGCGGTGAAGCCGACGCTGTGCTGGCAGGAGGCGGAGAGGTTCTTCGTCGAGCGGTTCGGCCTCACGCACGCCGAGCCCCAGAAGCACGCTTGGAATCGAAGCGTCGGCAAGGCGTTCGAGCGCCTTGTCGGTCGCGGCACGGTGGACTTCTACGATCCTGACATCAAGCTGACGATCGACGCCGATACGGCGGCGCTGGAGGTTCGCATCGCGTCGATCTTCTTCCGCGGGAGGTATCGTAAGCTGGCGCGCGGCATTCCCCAGACGCACTGGCCGTGCCGGCGGTGCCGCGGCCGCGGTTGCTCGGCATGCGGCGGGACAGGCAAACAGTATCCGGAGTCGGTCGAGGAGTTGGTCGCGGGTCCGTTCGTGCGGGCGGCGCAGGGCTCCGGCGCCACCCTTCATGGCGCGGGGCGAGAGGACATTGACGCCCGCATGCTCGGGTCCGGCCGACCGTTCGTGCTTGAGGTGAGCGAGCCGCGGACGAGGACGGTCGACGTCGCCGCGCTCGAGCGCGAGGTGAACGCCTCCTCGGTCGGCAAGGTCGAAGTCGTCGGGCTTCGGCCCGCGTCTCGCGAGGCCGTGAGATCGGTGAAGGAGACGGCGGCGGAGAAGTCGTACCGCGCCGCGGTCGAGTTCGACGGTGCGGTGTCGCCGGACCAGCTTTCAGCCGCTCTGAAGGCGCTCCTGGGCGTCATCGAGCAACGGACGCCGCGGCGAGTCGCTCACCGCCGCGCAGATCTCGTGCGGACGCGGCGCCTGCACTCAGTGTCGGGAACGATGTGCGGCGAGCAGGAGGCCGAGATCCAGTTCCGCACGGATGGGGGACTCTACGTGAAGGAACTCGTGTCGGGCGACGAAGGGCGGACGGTGCCGAGTCTCGCCGGGCTCTTGGGTCAGGCGGCCAGAGTGCGCGAGCTGGACGTGCTGGACGTGGCGATCGACGAAGAGCCGGGCAATGAAGCCGGTGCGATGGATTCGCGAAGTCGCGTGCCGTAAAGTGGCCACGATGAGCGCGAACGGCGAACCGGAAGAGCTGGAGCACGAGCGGGAGAAGGGGGATCGAGATCCGTCGGTCCTTGAGATCTACTACCGCGAGATCGCCCGCTTCCCCGTGCTGTCGCGCGAAGAGGAACAGGATCTGGCGCGGCAAGTGGCGCGGGGCGTGGCGGGAGCGCGGGAGCGCCTGATCGTCTCCAACCTCCGCCTGGTCGCGAAGATCGCGCAGGACTACGCCGACACCGGCATGCCGATGGCCGACATCATCCAAGAGGGGAACATGGGTCTGATCGAAGCCGTCGACCGCTACGACCCGGAGCGCGGCTTCCGCCTCGGAACCTATGCAACGTGGTGGGTTCGACGCGGGATCCTAGCGTCGATCGGCACGTACACGCGCATGATCCGCATCCCCGACTACCTCTTCCGCGCCGTGCGGCGGATGTCCGAGATCCGCTCGCTCGGAGAAGACGAGCCGGTCGACGAGGGCGCCGTGATGGAGGCGACAGGTCTGTCCGCCGAGCGCCTTCAGGAGGTCGAGAAGCAAGTCAACGAGATCGTGTCGCTCGACCGGCCCGTGGGTGGCGAAGAGGACGAGCTCCTCGAGGAACGCATGGCCGACGAGAGCGGCCTGTCCCCGGACCAAGAGGCGCTGCGGCTCCTCTTCCACGAGGAGTTCGAGACCCTGCTCGCCGCGCTGCCGGCGCGTCAGGCACTGGCCGTCCGGCTGCACTTCGGGATCGAGGACGGATGCCCGCAGAGTCTGTCCGATGTCGCGCGAGTCATGGAGATCAGCCGCGAGCGGGTGCGGCAGCTGGTCAAGGAAGGCATGGAGCACGTGACCGAGCGTTGGGGCGCTCGCGCGCTCGACGTCTACCGGGACCTTCTTCGCAGCTAGTGTCGCGTCCGCGAAGTGACTGAACGGACGATGATGTCGACAGGCTCCGTCCTGCCAGAATCGCTTCGGAGCCCTCCGCGCAACCACCAACAGGATGCGAGACTAGCGCCGGTGCGCACGCAGCTGCCCGCAGCCGGCCGAGATCTCGGCTCCGCGGCTGTCCCGCACAGTGGTTGGAATGCCGGACGTCGCGAGGATCTCGGCGAAGGCATGCACGGCCGCCGGCGGGCTCCGCCGGAGGTCGCGGCGCTCGGGGAGCGGGTTGGCCGGGATCAGGTTCACGTGGCAGAGCAGGTTCCCGAGCCTCTCCACCACGGCGCGTGCATGGTGCGGTCGATCGTTGATCCCCGCCAGGAGCGCGATCTCGAAGGTGATGCGGCGGTGAGTTCGGCCGAGGTATCTGCGGCACGCGTTCAGCAGCACGTCGAGCGGGTACTTGCGGTTGAGCGGGACGAGGGAGTCGCGCAACGCGTTCTCGGCGGCGTGCAGCGAAACCGCGAGGTTGAGCTGCAGAGGCTCCTGCCCGAGGCGATCGATGCCCGGCACCACGCCAGCGGTCGAGACGGTGAACGACCGAGCGCCCAGTCCGAACCCGCGTGGGTCGTTCAGCGAGCGGATCGCGGCGAGGACGGCGTCGGTATTGGCCAATGGCTCTCCCATGCCCATGAAGACGACGTTGGACAGCCGGCGCCCGCGCGCTTGCAGTTCGCGCGCGACGAACAGGGCTTGAGCGACGATCTCGCCGGGTGTGAGATTGCGCACGAACCCTGACTGCCCCGTGGCGCAGAACGGGCAGCCGATGGCGCAGCCGACTTGCGACGACACGCAGACGGTGGCGCGATCAGCGTAGTCCATGCCTACGACCTCGATCGTCGCGCCGTCGGCGAGTCGCAGCACGGTCTTGCGCGTCTGGCCGTCCGGAGACTCCACCTCACGCTCGATGGTTGCCGGCGCGAATGGGAGCGCGGCGGAAAGCCGGTCGCGCAGGGAGGCGGGCAGTGTGGTCATCGCGTCGTAGCTCTCGGCGAGGTCGGCGAACGCCGCCCGCCAAACTTGGTCGACGCGATACCGCGGGCAGCCGAGATCGGTGAGCCGTGACGCAAGCTCATCGTAACTACAGTCGAGAAGCGTGGTACTAGCCATGGGGTGACTCCAGGAGCGCGATGAAGTCGGGCTCCGACAGCACGGGAATTCCCAGCGCGCGGGCGGCGTCCGCCTTGGCGCCGGGCTCGGCGCCAGCGACCACGTAGTCGGTTCGCCGGCTGACCGAGCCGACCGCGGTCGCCCCCAGCGCCTGGACCCGCCGTGCGGCCTCGTCGCGAGTCATTCCCGAGAGCGTGCCGGTGAAGACGAAGCGCTTGCCGGCGAGCGTGCCGTCGGTCTGGGCCGGCGGCGCGACGGGCGCGGCGCGGAGTCCGACCTCGAGAAGGTCGGCGAGCGTCTTTCGGTTCTCCTCGTTTGCGAAGTAGTCGACGACCGCGTCGGCTGTCCGGGGCCCGACCGTCGGGAGGGTCAGGAGCTCGTCGCGCGAGATGCCCGCGATGCGGTCGAGCGAGCCAGCGTGCCGGGCGAGGAGATCGGCGGTCGAGGCGCCGACTTCGGGGATGCCGAGCCCGTAAAGAAAGCGCGCCAGCGAGACCGTGCGAGCGTCTTCGAGCGCCCGGGCGAGACGGTCGGCCGAGACAGGACCCATCCGGTCGAGTTCGGCCAGGGTCTCGCGATCGAGGCGGAACAGGTCGCCGAGCCGAGACACGAGGCCGCGGTCGACAAGCTGATCGATCAGCTTCTCCCCGAGGCCGTCGACGTCGAGGGCACCCTTCGAGGCGAAGTGCCACAGCGACTGCTTAATGCGCGCTGGGCACGTCGTGTTGAGGCAGCGGCATGCGGCCTCGCCTTCGAGGCGTACCACCGGGGATCCGCAAGACGGGCACGACGACGGCATCGCGAACGGACGCTCGCTGCCGTCGCGCAGCTCTTGCCGAGGCCCCGTGATGTGAGGGATGACGTCGCCGGCGCGCTGCACGACGACGCGGTCGCCGATGCGGAGGTCCTTCGCCTGAATGTCGTCCTCGTTGTGCAAGGTCGCGCTCGAGATCTCAACGCCGCGCACGCGGACCGGATCGAGGACGGCGATGGGCGTGAGGACACCCGTTCGGCCGACGCTGACGATGATGTCGCGGAGGCGGGTCACGGCCTGCTCCGCCGGGAACTTACCAGCCACCGCCCAGCGCGGGCTTCGGCTCACGTTTCCCGCTTTGCGTCGAAGGTCGAAGCGGTCGATCTTGATCACGACGCCGTCCGTCTCGTACGGGAGTCCCTCCCTCTCGCCCTGCATGCGACAGTAGAACGCGGCGATGTCATCGCCGTCCTCGCAGACAGCGAACAGCGGGTTGACCGGGAGGCCGAGGCGCGGCAGCGCGGCGAGGAGCTCTCGCTGGGTCGAGATCGTGATCCCGTCGGCTGTGCCGATGTCGTAACAGGCCATCCGCAGTGGGCGTTCAGCCGTCACGCGCGGGTCGAGTTGGCGCAGCGAGCCGGCGGCCAGGTTGCGCGGATTGGCGAAGAGTGGGAGGTCGTCGGCGGCGCGGCGCTCGTTCACGGAGCGGAACGCCTGGGTCTCGATGTACACCTCGCCGCGCACCTCGAGCAGCGCGGGCGGGGCGTCGACCCCGAGGCGGAGCGGAATGCTGCGGATGGTCCGCAGGTTGGCCGTGACATCCTCGCCTGTCGCCCCATCTCCGCGCGTCGAGCCCCTGACGAACAGGCCGTTCTCGTACACGAGTTCGACGGACAGGCCATCCAGCTTCGGCTCTGCGACGTAGACGATGGCATCCTGGCCCAAGAGGTCGCGCATGCGCCGATCGAAGTCGCGTAGCTCGTCCTCGCTGTACGCGTTGGCCAAGCTGAGCATCGGAACCCTGTGAGCGACGGGCGGGAAGTCCTTCGCCGGGGTCGCCCCCACTCGTTGGGTCGGCGAGTCGGTAGCGACCCACTCGGGATGGAGTCGCTCGAGTTCGACGAGGCGAGCATAGAGGGAGTCGTACTCTTCGTCCGAGATTGCCGGCCGGTCGAGGACGTGGTAGTTGATGATGTGACGCGCAAGTTCGCGTCGCAGCTGTTCGATTTCGAGACGGTCATCGGCCACGCGGGTCACCCTGCGAAAGGGTGGCGCTGGCCTGCCGCCCTGTCAAGGCGGCAGGCCATGAGGCTCGGGACAGCTGACCGGATGCGCGTTTCTATTGCCTGCTCTTCAATCCGAAGCTATACTCACCGGCAGCGTCGACCGCGCGAAGGAGTTGGTTGCAGGATGGGATGGCGTGAGCGGCTCGCGACACTGGCGGCTCGACGCAATCGCCTCTTGCCTGACAGGCCTGCCCCGCCATCGTCCCGGGATCTCGGCGCGATCCACGTCCCGGCTTCGACGCTTGAAGACTTGTCAGCGCTTCTTCTCAAGGCGGCAGCCTCGGATGTCGAGATCGAGGAGCTGTGCTCGTGCGCCATGCGCCTCGCTCAGGCGACAGGATGCGCGCTGGTCGAGTGGGACGAGCTGGCGGAGGAGAGCCAGATCCATGGCTCGGTCGGTGCGTGGGAAGAGGCGCCGGTTCACACCGCGCTCGAGCGGACGGTGCCGGACTGGGCGTTTGCGCTGGGCGGCGCTCCGATCTGCGTGAGCCGCGACGGCGGCACGGTGCGAGCGTTCCACTGGAGTGCGAGCGCAAGCCCGGCGAGCGGGCTAGCAATCCCGATGCGACTGGGAGACAAGGTCTGCGGCGCACTGCTGTTCACGTATCTCGGGCCGCGCGTCTTCAGCCCTGAAGAAGTCCGCGTCGGACGACTCATCGCCTGCCACGCTGCGTTGGTTGTGCGACACCGCGCATTGGCGACGACCGTCGAACGCCAGGCACAGCGGATCGCTCGATTGGTGGATGACGTCGAGCGGATGCAGATCTCTTTGCGGCGGGTGTCGGCCCGAACCGAGGGCGAGGCGAAGCCCTAGAAGAGGTCGGATGCGGCGGCGACGAGTTCGTCCTTCAACAGCCTCTCGCCGCTCAGAACCCAGAATACGCCTTCGTGCTCCCACGTGACGTCCGCGAGCAGCGGAAGGTCGTGAGTCGCCGCGTCGGATCCCAACAGGGCGCGCCGGTCGACGTAGCGGGCTTCGTGCCCGCGGATGTCGACCGCCTCGCCTTGCTCCGCCGCGAGCGTGCGTCGGCGCGCCATGAGGCGCGAAGTGTAGTTGCCGACCCGTAACACGAGTGTGCCATCATCACGTCCGGTGTCGCTTGGGAGTCGCAGGACGAGCGTCGCGTAGCCGCGCTCGCGTGCCGCGTCGAGCACGACGCCGGCGCGATGATTGACGACCTGGAAGCCTCGAGCGGCAAGCACATTCATGGGGAGTGGGAAGGGCAGGTCGGCGGTCTCGTCAGTGGACACGTGGTCCTCGGTGAACACGCGCGTGCCGTCCGGAGGCGTCGGAGCGAAGGCAGCTTCGTCGATCTCGCCGAGTCGGACGCCGGCGTACTCGATCGTCACCTGCCCGCCGGCGGGGAGCGCCGCGGACACGGCGGCGCTGCGGCCGGGCGTGAACTCGACTCGCAACGGGAAGAGGGTCTCCGCGTCGACCGTCACCTGGGCGCGCTCGATATGGAAGGCCTTGCTCCGAAAGAGCGACGAGACCCAGGGCCGCTTTGGCTTGAGCCCCAGAGTGCGCGCCGCGCGGCCGGCGCAGACGGTTTCACCGGCGTCTCGTAGGAGGTAGTCGCGCGCGAGGTCGTCGAGGAACGAAAGCTCCGCCAGTGCGTCGCACCCGGGAATGGGCTCGTAGAGGCGGCGCCCGACAGCGACGAGCGAGGTCGTCGCCCCCGGGCTCAGATAGCGCGTCGTCCTCCCATCGAACGCGAGGGATGCGCCGACGAGATCGCTTGGCGCGAGCTCTGCGTACCCGCCGAGGAGGTCATCCATCTCCGCAAGCGGGCTCGCGTAGGCAGTGAACTCGACCGATGCGCGGTCGGGGGCGCGGAAGCGCACGCGGGCGGAGACGTCGATTCTGCCGGCACGGATGGATTGCTGCGCCTCGAACGAGATGCGGGCGCGGGTCGCCTCGGTGATGAGACGCGCGAAGTCGACGATTGGCACAGGCATACACACCGTGTACACCGCACGGCGAGGCAGGAGTACCCCACGTGTCCGATGCGCCGTGCGGGCGCGCGGGCACCAGGCGGGTTGGACGCAAGGCCGCGCCGATGATTGTGACGCCGGCGAGGTGACGAAGTTCCCTGTGCTGCGCGGACCGTCGTAGAAGACGTGCGTCGCGGGCGTGATGTGCAGCACCGAGAGCCGGGACAGCGTCTGCGAACGCGGTTTGCCGGAGTTCCGCAAGACGGGGTGACGAGCTTCGCGGACTTGACCCAAGGGCGGCGGAAGGGCTATTTCTTGTGCCGACCCGCAAGGAGGGACGACGGTGCGCCCGAGCCACGATGAGATCATCGAAGCGCGCATGTTGGTGAGTCTGGCGTTGATTGCCGAGGCGAACGATCGCTCCCTCGTGGAGGAGCTGAATTTGGCTGTCGAGGCGTACGTTCGCGACCAGCTCCCTCTTTGCTCCGACGCGAGTTCGGGCTCCCTGCTGGCCGCCGGCCGAGCCGAGAGCCAGGCCCCGACGCCGTAGTCGCCAACCTCTCCCGATGCTGCTCGCGCGGTCATCGCGCTGCCGGTACACTTCTTCGCACGGGATCACATCTTTGGGAGGCAGGATGAGGGAAGCCACGCCTTGGATTGTCGCCGGCATCGTTGCTGTTGTGCTGTTGCTCCTCGCGGCTCCGGCGGAGGATACCGTCCTCTTCGCCCCAGAGTTCTCGCTTCCGGCGCTCGACGGGCAGACGGTGACACTGTCCGCGCTGCGCGGCGAGGTCGTC
>JBFYRA010000102.1:0-6893 GCA_041302485.1 Candidatus Bipolaricaulota bacterium | reverse complement strand
TCGCCGGTTCAAATCCGGTCGTCCCCGCCACAGTGCCGAGGTAGCTCAGCCGGTAGAGCACGGCCCTGAAAAGGCCGGTGTCCCCAGTTCGACTCTGGGCCTCGGCACCATTTCTTTCCTCTTCTTCACTGTGAGGTTCACCAACGAGCGATCTCCTGCGCGTTCGCCGTAGACGCGGCAAGGGAACGTCATTCTCCGTGCAGGCTACAGAAGCGCCTATTCATGAGCCTTTCCTTGATCGCAGCGCACAGGGTCGTGGGGATAACTCTGTGGAGAACCCTTCCGAAAAGGCTCTGAGAGGGCACTCCACTGTGGATAAGTCCCGCCGCCCTCGGGCCAGAATCGAGCGAGAACCGCTGAACAGACCGCGTGAGCGCTCTCTTCCCCATCTTGTCCCCATCCTTGCGTGCTGCGTTTGTTCTATTGCAATCTTGTTTCTCGGAGTTATCCACAGTGTTTGGTCTGCCGTCGCGCTCGCTCCGCTCCATGAGCAGCTCGAGCACCCTTCGTTGGCGGAGGCGGACACGTGTCTCCCCCACTTCTGGCGCAGGTGGCGTCGCGCGACAGGACATGCTTCACGCTGGAGTTGCCGGCGCGTCCTTCGTCTCGCGCGGCCGCGGGCGACGCCTTGACCGCAGCGCAACCTCTTCGATACGCTCGCCGAGGCTTGAGAGAGGAGGGCTCGGTGGGCGATTCATCCATGATGGTTTGGGATTCTGTTCTATCGGGCCTTCGTACGCAGATTCCTCCTACGAGCTTCGAGACGTGGTTCGCGGACGCACACCCTCTCGACTATGCAGACGGGGCCTTGGTTATCGGCGTTCCCGATTCGTTCAAGAAGGGCGGAATCGAGCGCCGCTACCGGGACACGATCGAGGGCATCGCGACGTCCGTGTGCCAACAGCCCGTGTCGCTCGAAGTCCGCGTCGTGTCGCCTCGTCCGGACGTCGAAGCGGTTTCGGCAAGGGAAGAACTGCCCGATCCTGCTGTGGGTGGCGGCGCGCTTCCGTTGAACTCCGACTACACGTTCGCCGCGTTCGTTCGTGGGGAGAACAACCGCCTTGCGGTGGCCGCCTCGGAAGCGTCGGCCGACGCCGTAGCGCGCAACTTGAAGAAGCCGTACAACCCCCTCTTTGTCTACGGCAGCGTCGGATTGGGCAAGACGCACCTTCTTCAAGCCATCGGGAACGCGGTCGTCGCCGCCGAGCCGTCACGGTCCGTCGTGTACACGACTTCGGAACGGTTCGCAATCGAGCTCATCCATGCGATCCGCAGCAATTCGACCGCCGCTTTCCGCGATAAGTACCGTCAAGTCGACCTTCTCCTCATCGACGACGTGCACTTCCTCAAGGGCAAAGAGGCAACACAGGAGGAGCTCTTCCACACGTTCAACGACCTCCACGGCAATCGAAAGCAGATCGTCTTGTCGAGTGATCGCCCGCCCGAGGACCTCTCGGGGCTGCAAGATCGTCTCGTGTCGCGCTTCAAGTGGGGCTTGGAAGCGGACATCCAGCCACCCGACTTCGAGACGCGGATGGCGATCCTGCGCGAGAAAGCCTCGACGCGCGGGCTCGAGGTCGGGGACGATGTTCTTGAATTGATCGCGAAGCGCATCTCTTCGAACGTCCGGGCGCTCGAGGGCGCGCTGGTCAAGGCCATCGCTTACGCCGAACTCGAGGGCCAACCGTTGACTCCGAGAAGCATTGAGGGCGTGCTTCCGAAAGAGGGACGTCGTCCGCGTCTGACCGTCCTTCACATCAAGGAGGAAGTGGCGCTTCATTACCAGATCCCGTTGGCGGAACTCGATGGAGCGAGCCGGAAGAAGGAGATTGCCCAGGCACGCCAGGTGGCGATCTACCTCGCGCGCGAGCTCACCGAGCTCTCTTTCCCGTCGATCGGCCGAGAGTTCGGCGATCGCGACCACACGACCATCATGCACGGGTACTCAAAGATCAAGTCCCTTCTTGCGGATACCCCGCTCTTGTCCGCCGACATCTCCGAGCTCCGTGAGGCGCTTGAGGCACGGTATTCGCTGATCCGCTAGCCCGTGCTTCTGGAATCGGGCTGAGAGTCCGATGTCGTATCACGGCCCCTGTGGAAAACTCATGGCTGGGCGGTCGGAATTGCTGTGGATCTCCTGAGGACAGAATGCAGCGCCATCCTTCGGACCCGCCTTGTCCACAGGCAGACGTCGCTCGCCCCCAGGTTTATCCCAAGCTACGACAAGGCGGTCCGCGCGTTCGGAAGCTTGCTCTAGCGGTTATCCCGCACGTTCGAACTCGCTACTACCACTACGATTTAGCGAGATAAGTATTCAAGACGGTTCACGCTGTGGTGCTGTTCGAAGAGCTGGCGCAGCGCCGGGGTCCCTGCCGACTCAAGCGTTGCAGCAAGCACGCAAGAGATCTACAATCGGCTGCTATGGAACGCGTGCGGAACACGACGATTCTTGCGCTGCATTCTCCCGACGAGCGTCGCGCGGTCATTGCCAGCGATGGCCAAGCCACGTTTGACACGACGATCATCAAGACGACGACGCGCAAGGTGTATCGCCTTCACGACGACAAAGTGTTGGTCGGCTTCGCCGGCGCGACCGCCGATTGCCTTGCCCTTCTCGACAAGTTCGAGGGGAAGCTGAAGAAGCACGACGGGCAGCTGCGGCGAGCGGCGGTCGAGCTGACGAAAGAATGGCGCACCGATCGCATCCTTCGCCATCTCGAGGCCGTGATGCTTGCCGCGAGCGAAGAGGCCCTGCTGATGATCTCGGGCACCGGCGACGTTCTCGAGCCCGACGGTCGCGTAATGGCGGTCGGCTCCGGCGGGCCGTACGCGCTTGCCGCAGCGAAGGCGTTCTTGTCAACCGGTCCGATGCCGATGGCCGACGTTGCCCGCCGTTCGCTCCTGATCGCGGCCGAGATCGACATCTACACGAACGACCAGATCGTCCTCGAAGAGCTGACTTGGTAAGGAGAGCATGAGCGCACTCGTGGAGACACCCGACGACCAGATCTCCGGATTGACGCCGCAGCAGGTCGTCGACGAACTCGACAAGTACATCGTGGGGCAGGCGAAGGCGAAGCGCGCCGTCGCCATCGCCCTTCGCAACCGGCTTCGTTGCCAGTACGTCGACGAAGAGATGCGGTTCGAGATCAAGCCGAAGAACATCCTGATGATCGGGCCGACAGGCGTCGGCAAGACCGAGATCTCGCGCCGGCTGGCTCGGCTCACCACGTGCCCGTTCGTGAAGGTCGAGGCGACCAAGTTCACCGAGGTCGGCTACGTCGGGCGCGACGTCGAGACGATGGTCCGCGACCTTGTGGACACGGCAATCGACATGATCCGCGAGGACGAGATCCTGAGCGTCGAAGATGAGGCCGAGCGCATGGTCGTGGACGAGCTCCTGAACGCGCTTCTGCCTCCCCCTGCCGAGGGAGAGGGAGAGAAGGAAGAGAGCGCGGCACGCACGCGCGAGAAGCTGCGCGAGAAGCTCGAGGCCGGCGAGCTCGAAGAGCGCTTCATCGAGGTGACCGTCGAAGAGCCCGTGATGCCGCAGATCGAGGTGTTCTCGCAGGACGGGATGGATCAGATGGGCATCGACATGGGCGACGTCCTGTCCGGGCTCCTTCCGCCGTCGCGCAAGAAGAAAAAGATGCGGATCCGCGAGGCGCGCAGCGTCTTGTTCGAGCAGGTTGTCGACCGGCTCGTCAACATGGACGAGGTGCGGCAGGAAGGCCTGAGGCTTGCCGAAGAGATGGGGATCATTTTCATCGACGAGATCGACAAGATCGCTGCGGGCGGGCGCGAGGAGCAGGGCGGCCCCGGCGTGTCGCGCCAGGGCGTGCAGAGAGACCTCTTGCCATTCCTCGAAGGCACAATGGTCCGCACGCGCTACGGCGCGGTGAGCACGGAGAACATCCTGTTCATCGCCGCTGGGGCGTTCAACATGTCGAAGCCGTCGGACCTGATTCCCGAGCTTCAGGGTCGGCTGCCGATCCGCGTCGAACTCGACAGCCTGACGGCGGCCGACTTCCGCCGCATCCTGACCGAGCCGAAAGACGCGCTCATCTCGCAATACAAGGCGCTGCTCGGCACGGAGGGCGTCTCGCTCGAGTTCGAGCCCACAGCGATCGACGCTATCGCAACGATCGCCTACGAGCTGAATCAGACGACCGAGAACATCGGCGCGCGGCGGCTCACCACCGTGATGGAGAAACTCATGGAAGAGATCTCGTTCGATGCGGACAAGCGGCGCGGGGATACGCTGCACATCGACAGGACCTACGTCGATGCGCGGCTGGCCGACATCGCCACCGACCCCAACCTGTCGCGCTACATTCTCTAGCGCATCGCGTTTCTGAGGAGGCAAGGATGAGTCGGATCACACTGCCGGACGGTTCGGTCCGCGAAGTGAAGCAGGGCGCCTCCTTCCTGGAGGTCGCTGAGGGAATCGGCCCGCGTCTCGCGAAGGCGGCCGTCTGTGTTCGCTGGAACGGCGAGTTACGCGACTTGCGCGAGACGGTGCCCGGCGACGGAACGTTTTCCGTGATCGGCCCGGGAGAGCCCGAGGCGCTCGACACACTGCGCCACACGGCCTCGCACGTGATGGCTCAGGCAATCAAGCGCCTGTTTCCCGACGCGCGGCTCGGCATCGGGCCGGCAATCGCCGAGGGCTTCTACTACGACCTTGATCTGCCGACGCCGTTTGCCGAAGGCGACCTCGAGAAGATCGCGCTTGGAATGCGTGAGATCATTGCCGCCGACCTCCCGATCGTGCGCCGTGAGATGCGAAAGGACGATGCGCGGGCGTTGTTCGAACGACGTGGCGAGACCTACAAGCTCGAGCTGATCGACGACATCGAGGGAGACACGTTCAGCGTGTTCGAGCAGGGCGAGTTCGCCGACCTCTGTCGCGGGCCGCACCTCCGCTCAACCGGCGCGCTGCGCGCCGACGCGCTCAAGCTTCTCTCGATCGCGGGCGCGTACTGGCGCGGCGATGAGAAGCGCCCGATGCTCCAGCGCGTCTACGGGACGGCGTGGGAGAAAGCCAAGGATCTCGAGCAGTACCTCTGGCGTCTCGAAGAGGCTGCGAAGCGCGACCACCGCAAGCTCGGGAAGGAACTCGACCTGTTCAGTATTCACGACGAGGGTGGCGCCGGGCTTATCTGCTGGCATCCAAAGGGCGCGCGTCTGCGCCGCACGATCGAGGAGTTCTGGTACGCCGAACACGACCGGCACGGCTACGACATCGTCACGACGCCGCACATCGGGAAGGCGGAGCTGTGGACGATCAGCGGCCATCTCGGGTTCTACCGCGAGAACATGTACTCGCCGATGGATATCGACGGCGCTGACTACTTCATCAAGCCGATGAACTGCCCGTACCAGATCCTGATCTACAAGACTCGCACGCACTCCTATCGCGAACTGCCAATGCGGATGGCAGAACTCGGAACCGTGTACCGCTACGAACGGTCGGGCGTCTTACACGGCCTTCTTCGCGTTCGCGGGTTCACGATCGACGATGGACACATCTACTGCCGCGCCGACCAGGTTGATGCTGAGATCCGCGGCGTCTACGACTTCGCGGTCAACATGCTGACGGCCTTCGGGTTCCGCGACTTCGACATCTACCTTGCGACGCGCCCGCACGCCGGGAAGGCGGTTGGAGAGCCCGAGCGTTGGGAGCAAGCGACCGATGCCCTGCGCGCCGCGCTCGACGCGCGCGGGCTGCCGTACAAGGTCGACGACGGTGGCGGTGCCTTCTACGGGCCGAAGATCGACATCAAGGTCAAGGACATGCTCGGACGCGCCTGGCAATGCTCGACGATCCAGTTCGACTTCAACCTGCCCGAGCGCTTCGACATGACCTACATCGGCGAGGATGGCGTCGAACATCGACCGTACATGGTGCATCGTGCGCTCCTCGGCAGCCTCGAACGGTTCATCGGCTGCTTGATCGAGCAGTACGGAGGGGCGTTCCCAACGTGGTTGGCGCCCGTCCAGGTTGTGGTCATCCCGATTGCCGACCGCCACAACGCCTACGCCGCGGCCGTTGCCGAACGGCTGTCGCAGGCCGGGCTGCGGGCCCACGTCGACGCTGCCACCGAGCGCATGAACGCCAAGATCCGCACGGCACAGCTCAACAAGGTGCCGTACATGCTTGTCGTCGGCGACCGCGAGGCTGAGGCGGACTCGGCCTCGGTCCGACTTCGTACGGGCGACGACAAGGGAACGATGAAAGTCGACGCGTTCCTCGCAACAGTGAAACAAATCGTCGCGGCCAAGGCGCTCGACGTCTGGCCGGCGGGTGGCTAGCCACTGGCGGCTAGCGGCTCGCTGCAAGCGGCCAGACGCTTAGCGGACGGCGCCAGCAAGGCGCTTCGCGGCGTCCGCGCGCTCCCACGGAAGATCGAGATCGGTGCGCCCGAAGTGGCCGTATGCGGAGAGCGGCTCGTAAGACTGCGCCAGCAGCCGAAGTTTCTGGATGATCGGCTGCGGGCGCAGGTCGAACGTCTCGAGCACCGCGTCGCGCAGTCGGCTGTCGGGGACAGCGCCGGTGCCATGGGTGACCACGCGGACGGCGAGCGGCTCAGGTCGACCGATGGCATAGGCGATCTCGACTTCCGCCTCGCGCGCGAGGCCGGCGGCGACGAGGTTCTTCGCGACGTATCGCGCCATGTAGGCGCCGCTTCGATCGACTTTGGTCGGGTCCTTGCCCGAGAACGCGCCGCCGCCGTGCGGAGCAAATCCGCCGTAGGTGTCGACGATGATTTTGCGGCCGGTCACGCCCGAATCGGACGCCGGCCCGCCGATCACGAATCGGCCTGAGGTGTTGACGAGCAGGCGCGTCTTTGCATCGAGCCACGGTCCGAGAATTGGACGGACGACGTGCT
>JBFYRA010000090.1:0-9092 GCA_041302485.1 Candidatus Bipolaricaulota bacterium | reverse complement strand
GCCGTGCCGGTTGCACCTCTCGTTCTTCCGGCAGGCGCGGAGGCCGAGCTCGAAGCTGCGGCCCAGGCTCTCGAGGACTTCTTCGCCGCGTCGAGCGACGTCTTGGCCGACCTATCGAGTTATCGCTACACGACGACCTTCTCGTACTCCGGCACCGAAGACGGAAAGCCCGAATCGGGGTCGATCGAGGTCCAGGGTGCGGTGGCTTCGGCCGAGCGGCAGACCATGGCGTGGAAGGACCTTGAGACGGACGAGGAGTTCGCCATCCTGCGCGTCGGAGCCCGCGCCTGGGTCCGCGAGGGCGAGGAGTGGGACGAAGTGCCGGAGCTCGTGGCGGACGCGATGAGCCAAGGTCTCCTCATCTACTCCCCTCTGGCCGGCTGGAGCATGTTCGCCAAAGAACTGGAGACGACGTCGAAGTACCTCGGGTCCGAGACCGTGAACGGCGTTCCCACGAAGCACTATGCGACGTCCTATCTGGGCTGGTCCTCGGCGGAGAGGTCGGAATTGACCGACGCCGAAGGCGATGTATGGATTGCCGAGGACGGGTACCCCGTTCGCTACCGCTTCGTGGCCAAGACCACGAGCGAGGACGGAAGCCGCGGCACGGCCCTATGGACGATGGACCTCACGGACGTGAACGTTCCGATTTCCATTGAGGCGCCGCAGTAGAGGGGAACCCGCGCGATGTGCGTTCCCGAGGAGGCCTGAGAGCCATCGCTCTGCGTCAGACCTACCTGAGCCTGAAGGACAAGCTCCCGCGCGGCGCGGAGACCGTGCTTGTGATCCACGGGCGAGGCAACGACGAACTCGCGCCGTCGAAGGAGTTGCTCGACGACTTCAATCTCTGGAAGGCGAGCTTCACGCCCGACTCCGGATACCCGACAGCGTTCCACTTCGCCTGGGACAAGTCGGATTACGAGAGGCGGTTCCGGGCGCAGATCGCGGCGAACCCGAAATCGGCGGCGCGACTGCGAGACCTTGCCGAGCGATCGAAGATGCGCGACGTCTTCCTCATCTGTTATGAGGGCTACGACAAGCCGTGCCACCGCCATCTGTTGCTGGAGATCGCCAAGGACGAGTATGGCGCCACGGTTGATCCTGCGGCCTACATGCCGGCATGACGCATCGCATCGCTCTGTGACGGCGCCGGGCTTTGCCGGTCGGTCGGTGGGCGTTGTGGGACCGGACTTGTCACGCTAGGATCCGATCATGCTCGGAACGTGGATCAACGTCGGTGCCGTCCTTCTCGGCTCGCTCGTCGGTCTCCTCGCGGGGAAGAACGTGCCCGAGGCGATCACGCGCTCGGTCACGGTGGGCGTCGGGCTCGTGACGTTCGTGCTCGGAACGCAGCTCGCGATCGGCACGGAGAACGCGCTCGTGCTTCTGCTTGCGCTCCTTGTCGGCGGCGCGCTCGGGACGTGGTTCCGAATCGAGGATCGTCTCGCCGTCCTCGGCGAGAAGGCGGGCCGTTGGTTCCCGGCGTCGGTGCGCGGGACGATCCCTCAGGGCTTCGTCGCGGCGACGCTCCTGTTCTGCGTCGGGCCGATGGCCGTCCTGGGCTCGATTCGCGATGGCCTCTATGGGGACTGGCGAATCCTCGGACTGAAGGCGGTCATGGACGGGATCTCGTCCATCGGGTTTGTCGCCGGCCTGGGGCCGGGCGTCTTTCTCTCGGCGGCGAGCGTGCTTGTCTACCAGGGTGCCATGACGCTCGCGGCGCGTTGGTTCATCGCGCCGGGCTCGGGCGAAACGCTCGCCGCGACGCCCGCGCTCGTCGAGTTCAACGCCGTCGGCGGCGCCGTGCTCATCGCCCTGTCGATCAAGCTCCTCGGGATCCGCGACCTCAAGGTGGGGAATCTCCTGCCGGCGCTCGCGTTGGCGCCTCTCTTCGCCTATCTCGCGTCTCTGCTCATGGCGTGAGATCCGCCGCCGGGAGGTCGCGCCGCAACGCGGTCGATGCGATGCCTCGGTTGCCTCAGCGCGAATTCGGCACTACCGTGCAACCATCTGGGGTGATCATCCATGCGAGCGGCATGCATTGGGTTCCTGCTCCTTCTCGGGGCCAGCCTTGTTGGCGGTCTCGCCGGAGCGCAGACGGCCGACGTCCTCTACCCCGTCGAGGTCATGGTCGCGACGACGTCGGACTGGACGGTCGTTCGCATCCACGGCGCGACGCTCGTCGTGGAGTCGACCTCGATCGAGGCGGGCGCAGAAGCTCCAGGCCTTCGCGTGACGTCGGGCGGGGAACTGGGAATCAGCAAGACGGCCTACGACGAGACCGGAGTGTCCGTCCGGTTCCGCGGTTACGTAGCGAATCCCTCGGGAGCCTCGATCGAGGTCTGGATCGCCAAGGGCCACATCGGCGATGCGGCGGTTGCGTTCTTCTCTGTGGGGGCACCGGCCTCGTTCGCTCACTTCCGACATCACGGGGTTGCTGCCGGGAACCCCGCGGACAACGCGAGGACGTTCTCGCTCGCAACGTCGGAACTCGCCTCACGAATCGAACCGCTCGTTCTCCCGGTGCCGTCAGCGTCGACACCGGGCGGCCAGAAGGTGCTCGCGTTCTACTACCCGTGGTACGGGACGCCGAGCGGGCCGAGTGGACGCTGGGTGCACTGGAATCCTGCGCACGCCAACCACGACGCCACGCACATGCCTGCCGTGGGGTACTACGATTCGCTCGACCCCGAGACGGTGCGCCGCCATATCCGCGAGGCGAAGGCTGCCGGGATCGACGGATTCATTGCGTCGTGGTGGGGGCTCGGTTCGTTCGAGGACCGCGCGCTGCCTGTGCTCCTCCGGGTCGCCGAAGAGGAGAACTTCCTCGTGACCGTGTACTACGAGGATGCAGCGACTCCCGCGCAGATCGTGAGCGACGCGAGCCAGATTGTGTCCCGGTACACGTCGTCGCCCGCGTTCCTCTCGATCGATGGGCGGCCGGTCGTCTTCTTCTACGTCCGCGTCGCGGAGAAGTTCACGATCACTGAGTGGCAGGGCGTCTTCGCCGCGCTCGACGCGCGGGGGCAGAGCGTGTTCGCAATCGGCGACCGCCTCGATCCTGCGTATCTGGGAGCGTTCCAGGGGCTTCACGCCTACAATCCCGTAGGGATGACGCTGGCGGAGACTGCGTCGCAGTATGCGGCGGCGTCGCTCGCTGCGAGACTTTACGGGAACCTGTTCGCTGCCACAGTGATTCCCGGGTACGAAGAAGGGTACCCGGGCGCCACCGGCCCCGTGGCCGAACGCGCGGACGGCGCCACGTATCACGCCTACTGGGACGTCGCGCGGGCGAGCAAGCCGAACTGGATCCTCATCACGAGCTGGAACGAGTGGCATGAGGGATCGGAGATCGAGCCCTCGGTCGAATTCGGGACGAAGTACCTCGAACTCACGGCCGAAGAAGCTCGGACCTGGCGGTCCGGCGCGGCCGAGGAATCCGTGCCGGTAGCATCGGATCGAGATGGGGACGGAGTCTCTGACGCGATCGATCTCTGTCCCGACTGGCCGGGGAGCGCGACCGCCAACGGCTGCTGATCTCCGGTCTGCTTTCGCTACGCCTCCTGCAGAGTCGCTTTGTCCTGCCAGGATTCGCTCTCTAACTGGACGCGCTGGAGGTGGAGATAGAGGCCTTCGCGCGCCATGAGCTCTGCGTGAGTTCCTCTCTGGACGATGCGCCCATCCTGCAACACGACGATCCGATCGGCCTTGCGAACGGTCGAGAGCCGATGGGCGATGACGACGGTTGTGCGCCCTTTCATGAGCCGCTCGAGCGCTTGCTGGATGAGGAGTTCGGTCTCGGTGTCGACGGCCGATGTGGCTTCGTCGAGGATCAGGATCGGCGCGTCCTTGAGAACGGCCCGGGCGATGGCGAGACGCTGGCGCTGTCCGCCGGACAGCTTGACGCCGCGCTCGCCGATCAGGGTCTCGTAGCCGTTCGGGAGCTGCGTGATGAAGTCGTGCGCGTTTGCAACGCGCGCGGCGTCGAACATCTCTTCGTCTGTCGCTCCCGGCCGGCCGAACAGGACGTTCTCGCGTACGCTGCCGTGAAACAGGAAGACCTCCTGGAGGACGAGGCTCGTCTGCTGCCGCAAGCTGTCGAGCGTGAGGTCGCGGACATCATGACCGTCCAGCGTGATCCTTCCCTCCGTCACGTCATAGAACCGCGGGATGAGCATCGACAGCGTCGTCTTGCCGACGCCCGTGGGTCCAACCAGGGCGACGACGGAGCCGGCGGGGACGTCGAGGTCGATGTCCTGCAGCACCATCTCGCCGACGGCGTACTTGAAGCTCACGTTCTCGAAGCGCAGGGCGCCCTGCGCCCGCTCGGCGAGCGCCAGAGCGTCTGGACGCTCGGCGACATCGGGTTCCTGCTCGAGCAGTTCGGCGATGCGGTCGGCGCCGGCCATCGACTGCTGGATCGACTCCCACACGTTGCCGAGCGCGCGAACCGGCTGATAGAGGAGCTCGAGGTAGAGGAAGTAGGCGACGAGATCGGGCAGGGGAAGCGTCTGGTTCAGTACGAGACGACCGCCGAAGTAGATGAGGACAACGGTGCCGAGCGATGCGGCGAACTCGATCGATGGGTGGAACACGGCCATGAGGCGCAGCGCGCGCAGCAGCGTATCGCGATAGCCGACGATGCGGCTGGAGATGCGGTCGGCCTCGCTCGCCTCGCGTGTGAAGGCCTGGATCTCGCGGATGCCGGAGATGTTGTCGTTGAGAGCGGCATTGAGCTCCCCGAGCTGGGCCTGGCGCTTGCGGAACGCCGGGCGAACGTACTTTCCGAACCCGCGCATCGCGAGGACGACGAACGGGATCGGGACCATGCTCAGGAGAGCGAGCTGCCAGCTCATGCTGACGAGCACGGCGCTGACGCCGACGAGCATGAGGACGTTGACCATCACGTCGGGGATCGCGTGGGCGACGAGCTGTTCGAGCAGGTCGGTATCGTTGACCGTGCGCGACATGAGCTGGCCGGTCTGCTTGTCTTCGTAGAACCGAAGCGACAGGCGTTGCAGGTGGCGGTAGATCTCGTTGCGCACGTCGGCGACGACGTGCCAGCCGGCGACATGCGCGGCGTAGGAGCGCACGAACTGCATTGCAGCGCGGAGCACGTAGATCGCGAGCGTGATGAGGGCGAGGCGCCCGATCAGCGCAAGTGCCTCGGGCCCGGCGTCGGGCGCGGTCACCGCGGCGATCATCAGCTTGATCAGCCACGGGCCGACGAGCTGGATGCCGACGAGGGCCAGCATGCTGGCGATCGTCAATGCAAGCGGAAGCTTGTAGCGCTTCACGTGGTGCAGCACGGCGCGCAGCGACTTCACGGTCTCCCTCCTCTGCCTCGTTGCGTCGCGCGCGTCTTGTTGCTTTCGGCGGCTGCGCCGCGTTCGATGAGGACGCGGATTGTACGCGGTCTCACGAACTCGCCCCACGGTCCCCACACGGGCTCCACAGGTCGCCGGTAGTGTCGTTTCATCGTCGCGATGGCTTCTCGGCGATGGGCCCTCGCGGTTCGGATGGAGACTGGGGGATGAGATGACGACGACACGACTGAGAGTGGCGAGCGGGGTTGCGGCCGCTGCGATCCTGGCAGGGCTGGCTGTTGCATGGTCGAGCGGACCGTCCGTGCGCGGCGGCACAGCGAGCGAAAGCCCCACGGGCGGACCGGCCGCGCTGTCGACGAGCGTGCCAACCTCCGAGGGGCTCGTCTACTCGGGCGAGTACCGCAACAACCTCTACGACCCGGTCACAGGCATGCTCCTGTTCTGGCAGAACGACGCGACGACCCTGTACGTCGGACTCATCAGCCCCGGCACGGGCTGGCTCAGCGTCGGGTTCAGCGACCGCGCGGGAAAGCCGGGCTCGAACATCATCCTCGGCGCGGTGGTCGACGGGTCGGTCACGATCCAGGACAACTACGGCGTCACGCGGCAGTTGCACCTCGCGGACAAGGTGTCGTCGATCGTCACGTTCGGCGGCAGCGAGGAGCCGGGCCAGACGACGCTCGAGTTCGTGATCCCGCTGGCGAGTGGCGACGCGCAAGATGCAACGCTGGCTCCAGGCCAGATGGTGCACGTCATCCTCGCTTACCAGGCGACGCGCGACAGCCTGACGTCGGAGCACACTCGCTACTCGATGACGCAGATCATGCTCGACCTCTAGCTCTCGCTCCGGACCAAGTAGCCTCTGGTCGTGCGGCCCACGCGCTGCGCGAACGGAGGATCCGATGACGGCTGCCGGGGCATCCAAGATCATCGTTGACATGGACAAGGCGCGCCTCGATGTGGCCCGCGTCCACCGCTGGCTGAGCGAGGATTCGTACTGGGCGCGGGGGCGGACGCGGGACGTGGTCGAGCGGTCGATTGCCAACTCGGTCGTGTTCGGCGCCTACTGCGGCGACGAGCAGGTCGGATTCGCGCGTGCGGTGACCGACGGCGTGACGTTCGCCTGGCTGTGCGACGTCTTCGTGAGCCCGGACCACCGACGCCGCGGCGTGGGCAAGCTTCTCGTGCAGGCGGCCGCCGACTACGCGGATCGGTCCGGATTGCGGATCAGCGTGCTCGCGACGCGCGATGCCCGAGACCTCTACGTGCGCTACGGCGGATTTCATGCCGTCGAGCAACCGGAACGATGGATGGTGCGCCGAGCCGTTGATGGGTCGCCATCGTGCGCACGCTAGCGGCACATTCGGCCTCTGCTAGGGCAGGCCGCTCGGGGTGTAGATGAGGTTGGAGAGGAAGGTCCGCCCGCTTCCGTTCGCGCAGAGCGGCGCAACGTCGAGCCGGGCGCGGCTCGCGAAGTCCCAGCCCGTGTAGACGTCGACGATGCCGTTCACGAGATCCGAGACAACGGAGTACCGCGTTCCGCCTCCGTCCGACGTCATCGGAACGATCCGCGCGGCCTTCAGCATCTGCCCGGCTCGGTCGAGCGTCGCGGTCGCGTCTTGGCCGATCATTCGCGTGATGGCGTTGTATCTCCAACAGGGCCACTCCCCGTACTCGCGATGCGCGAGGTTGAAGTTCGTGACGACGAAGCCGGGGCCCGATCGAAAGACGTCCCTGCTGCCCGTGTAGACGGCGGCGTTGCCGGCGCGGTCGACGAGAAGGACCTGCGCGCAGAGGAGGACGCTCGCGTAGTCGTGATCGTGCAAGAACACGAGCGCTTCGTCGACCGTGGCGCAGGTCTCCATCATCTCCGGTTCGAGGGCGACGAAGCTCGGGCTGGTCCAGCCATACGAGGTGGTCTGCACGACGCCCGGCGTGCACGGCATGCTGAACAGGTCGAAGAAGAGTCCCTGGTCGTTCACGCCCTGCATCTCGTACCACGATGCTGGGCGGCGGTTCGCGAGCCCGCCAACGAACATGAAGCCGAAGTACACGGCGCCGTATCTCCCCGGCGTAGCCGCGACGGCCCACATCGCCGGATTGCGGAGATCGTTGTCCTCGTTGCCTCCGACGACGACGGCCCCTTCACCCACGAGCGCGATGCCCGTACATGCGAAGACCGCGCCGGACAGGACGCAACAGATGCACAGCGCCACGGCGGCTCTCTTCATCGGGTCCTCCCGCCTGGAACGGCGGGCATTGTACCGCACGGGTGTCGCGGCCACGTCCGGCAAAGGAGAGGACGGCAGCCAGGCCGCCGTCCTCCGCACCACCGACACCAGCTCTCCTGCCCGGCTCGCTCGCTGTGCGAGGCGTCGGCCGGCTTGCCGGCGTCAGCTCTTCTTGCCCCCGTTGCCGTGCTGGTTCTCTTCCTCCTCCTGCTCCTTGCCGTCGGTGTTCTTGTTGGCGTTGGCGTTCGTCTCCTGATCCTGGTGGCGATTCATGCCAACGTCCAGCACGGCGTTCACGACCTGCCCCCAAGCGTCGCCGTCGGCTGTCGCGGCGAGTTCGTCGAGAAGAAGCCCGATGGTCAATTCGTCCACGCCGTCGTGAAAGGATTGCTTCGTGAGCCGCACGAGAATGCCGGGCGGCACCCCAGCCGAGACGAGTTCGTCGACCTGCTCGAGGAGCGCTTCCGAGCCGCCTGCCCGAGCAATGGCGTTCCGAACGCCGTCGGGGGTGACGGTCCCCTCGAGCAGATCGGCAAGAGCCACGAGCGGGTCGCCCGTGATCGTGCCGTCGGTGAGGCCCTGAAGGACCGCGGTGAGCGAAGAAAGCGCCGCAGCCGTCGTCTCCGCGTCAGGTAGTGTGCTCCACGAGACGAGGGCGAGCATGGCGAGGGCCTGGTCGACCGTCAGCTGCTGCGCATCGATCGCGACGGAGAACGCAACGATCAGCGATGGTGTCTGGTCGGCCGTCGCGAACGGATTGAGCGCGACGGCATCGACGAGCGGTTGCAGAATATCGGGCGGCGTCTGCTCGACCGTCTGCGCGGACGTCGCGACGGACAACGCAGTGAAGATCAGAAAGAGCAACAGGACTCTTTGTCTAGACTTCGGCAGTCCGGCCATCGTGGGAACCTCCCGTAGATCCGTGACTTTGCGTCCCCGGCTTTCGCACGGGTTTGCCGTTTCGTATCGGTGAGCCTCAGTGTAGCGGTTTCTCTTTGCTCGGCAAATCGGCATGGCGAGGCGTGGGCCGCGCCCTCTCGCGCCGCCAGCGGAGTCCGGTACGTCCCGTTCCCCGGCGCCGGACTCCGCTCTGCGGCACGCTACAGCGACTGTGTCACGGTGAACGTCTGGCCAGCGATCGTCATCGTTCCTGTCCTCGAGTCGGTCGAAGGAAGGTTCTGGACAGAGTAGCTGACGGTGCCGTTCCCACTCCCGCTCGCTCCTGACGTGATCGTGATCCACGGGACGTTGCTCGTCGCCGTCCACGCGCAGCCGACGCTGGCCGTAACGCCCACGGTCCCGGTTCCGCCCACGGCGCCGAACGACCTGCTAGACGAACTGAGCGTGTAGCTGCACACCACGCCCGCTTGCGTCACCGTGAACGTCTCACCGGCGACGGTCAGCGTGGCCGTTCGGGTTCCGGTGCCGGGGTTGTTCTGGACGGAGAAGTTGACCGTTCCGTTGCCGGAGCCGCTGGCGCCGGAGGTGATGGAGACCCACGCTGCGCCGCTCGACGCGGTCCAGGCGCAGCCGG
>JBFYRA010000071.1:0-11745 GCA_041302485.1 Candidatus Bipolaricaulota bacterium | reverse complement strand
AGCGAGAGCCCGCCGCCGAGCGCCGCGAGGGGCAGGAGGAGAGTCGACGGGGCGTAGAGGAAAGCCAGCAAGACGGGCGTGGCGAGGACGAGTGATCCGATCATTACCGGCTTGCGACCGTGGCGATCGGACAGGCTGCCGGCAAGGAACTCAACCACGGCTGCCCCGATCAAGTAGGCGCTGATCGCCGCGCCACCCATCCATGCGCTGCCGCCGCGCGCGGTGACGAGAACGGCGAGGAAGGTCGAAAACGCGATGGCGCCGAGACATGCGAGAACAATGGCCGCCCACAGGATCGCCAATCGCGGTGGCAGGGGGGAACGCTCGGAGCGGTCCGGTGATGTGGCCGCGTGTCCCGAAGCCATGCGAGCGAGGGGAATGGCGAACGCGGCGATCAGGGCGATACCCGGCACAATGAGCCAAGGTGTCTGCTGAAGCGAGAAGAAGGCGGTGAAGGCGACGATTGCCATCGGCGCCAAGCCGGCGCCGATCGTCCCTCCGGCGGAGAACAGAGCCATGATGCCCCCGGCGCGCGAAGGATGCCCGGTCGTGACAAGCGATGCCGCGGCAGGATGGAAGAGAGCCGTCCCGACGCCGGCAACGAGGAGCACAAGGATGAGCTGAGTGACGGATCCGACACGGCCGATCAGGCTCATCGCGCCGACGGTCAAGAGCGGCCCGATCACGACGAGGCTCGGGCGGCGCGCTCGATCGATGAAGTGCCCGAAGCTTGGCTGGAGCAGAGAGTTCGTGAGGACGCGGATGGTGCCGAGGAAGCCGGCGAGCGCGAGCGAGAGGTCAAGGCGTTCGATGAGCAGAGGCAGGAGCGGCGCGAAGAAGCCACCGTAGCCGTCGTTCACGGCATGACCAAGGAAGAGCAGTCCAGCACGTGTCCACTGGCGTCTCGGACCGGTCGCTGGCATACCCGGAATCATCACTGGGCGCGCCGGAAGCCGCAAGGCGCCTGCCGAGCGCTGGCTAGTCGAGTGCGGCGCCCACCGCGGCGGCGAATGCGCTCGGCTGATCTGTCATCATGTCGTGGCCGGCGCCGGAGGAGACGATTCCCAGCGCCACGCACTGCCCTCTGGTACGATGCGCCCCAGACCCGGGAACGGCGCGTGGGACAGGAAGACAAGCGCCTCGCTCTGGGCCGCGCGATCGAACAGGCAACGCCGGGTCGCCCGGATCGCGTCCTGCGACGAGTCGTATCCGGTTCTCCAATCGGGGTGCTCGACGATCATGGGGTGGAGAACGGTATCCGCCAGGTGCAGGAGAGTCTCGCCGTCCGAGACGATCTCGATGGCCGTGTGTCCGAGGCGGTGCCCTGGTGCCGGAATCGCACGAACGCCCGGGAGGATCTCGGTCTCGCCTTGTGTGACGAACGTGCACCCGGCGAGGAGCGCCGCCATCTCGCGATAGGCCGCGGCGTCCGCCGGCGTCAACATCGCTTGGATCCTGTCAGATACGTATCCGGTGAGGGCTTCCTCGGCCAGCACGTGGCGCGCGTTGGGAAACGCCAAACCCCGTCGTCCGTCGAAGACGCCGCCCGCGTGGTCAAGATCGAGGTGCGTCAGGACGACGAGCGTGACATCCTGCGGCGAGACTCCCGCCTGACAGAGGTTGTGCAGGAACCGGCTCTCCAGCTTGTCCGAGCAGGGGCCCCAGCCGGGGTCGATGACGATTCGGTGCCGACCGAAGCGAACAAAGAGCCCCAGGAAGTCGAACTCGATCTCGCCCGTAGACCAGCCGCGGTCCGCGAACGCCGCCGCCACCGCGGGGTCTTCGACGTCGGGGACAAACTCCTTCACGGAGTATCTCTCTGCGGAGTCCCGTATGGCGAGGCACTCCAGATCCCCGACACGGAATGGGGTGACGTCCTTGTTCATCATGTGCTCCTTCGGCGGGGGAGCGGCGACCGACTTCTAGCCCGGCGCAGCGGCCAGGGGCTCCTCGGCCGCCCGATACACGACGCCGTGCTCGCGCAGTCCGGCCAGCATGGCGTCCGTACAGGCCGTGCTCTGGCCGAGACGCTCTGGCGGCACGACTCCGGGCTCCGTCCACAGGCCGTCAGCCAGAAGCCGGACGGCCGTCGTCGCCGTGTACCCGGTCGTCCGCGCCATCGCCGAAGTCTTGGTCGCACGGTCGAACCGGTCGAGCAGGTCAACCGTGGTGCGCATCGGGCCGTTCTTCCCTACGCCCTCAACCAGGATACGCATGATCGTCACGTCTTCGTCTCCCTCGTTCATCTGCCACATCGGGAACAGGAGGTGCGTCGCCAGATCAATCGGCCGGATGCTCGTTCCGCCGACGTCGACGGGCGTCTCGGAGAAGAAACCTGTCTCGCGCAACATGCGCATCCGCTCGGCGTGGCCGGGGTAGCGCATCGTCTTCTCGATCATGTCCGGCGCGTCGATCGAGTGCACGAGGGTCCGTAGGCCATCGGTCACAAACGCCTCGAGTGTCCCGATGTCCGGGAAGTCCACCAGTTCGAGTTCGGACAGCGCGGGGACAACCTCGACCTTCCCGCCGCGAACGATGCGCGCCGGGCGCGTGTACTCCTCGATCACGTCGATCGGCGAGAACCCCGCCTTGTACTCGTACGGCCACTGCCGCACCGTGGGAAGGCCGCCGACGTAGATACGGACGCGATCCACGCGATCGAGTCTCGATGCGGCATGCCCCACGAGGAGATTGCTCATACCCGGAGCGACGCCGCAGTCGACGATCGCCGTGACGCGCTTCGAGCGCGCCAGGTCATCCAACGCAAGCGGATCTTCGGGGAAGAAGGCGATGTCCACGACGCTCTTCCCCGCGCTGAGGACGGCCTCGAGCGTGCGATAGCCGAGGAACCCGGGAACGGCGCTGACGACAAGATCAGCAGAGGCGACGGCTCGCCGTACGGCCTCGGCGGACGACAGATCCTGGCGTTCGCCGGCGACGGCGTGCGCTGCAAGTGCGGCGAGGTTGCTTGCGTCGCGGTCGACCACGCGAACGCGGAAGCGCGAGTCGCTCGCGAGATCGATCGCCATGGCTCGCCCGACGCGGCCCGCTCCGAGGACGACGATGTTCATTGCTTCTCCCTTCATCCCCGGCGCGGTCGCTTGGCACCGGGATCTGTAGATGGGGCCTCCGCCAGCATGCGCGAGACCACTGCCGCCCGGTCGGCGTAGCCGGCGGCGAGATAGGCTTGCGCGGCGTTTCTCGCGTACTGCCGGGCTGTCGCGTCTCGATGCGCAGCGGCCTCGAGTGCCGCGAGTCCCTCGAAGGCTTGCGCGGCGGCGAAAGAGTATCCGATCTGCGCCGCGATGCGCTCGGCCTCTTCGAGATCGCGTCGCGCTTGCGCCGGCCGCCGCAACTGAGCCTTCAGTCGCCCGAGCCGGATGTAGCAGAACGCGAGGCCGGCGGAGTCGAGGCCGAGTTGGCGGCGAAGGTTGGCGCTCGCGGTGAATGCCTCGGCGGCACCGTCGAGATCTCCCAGTTCCTGCAGGATCATCGCTTCGGAGAAGCGGCCGAGCGCGATGCCCCAGCGATCCCCGATTTCCTCGCGAATCTCGAGACTCTGGCGGACGTAGTCCAGCGCCTCGGGCGATGCACGGACGGCATTGGTCATCGAGTCGCGTGCGGCGGCGGCTTCCCAGGCGTGACCGTGCTCGTCGAAGAACGCTACGGCCTCCTGCATCTGCGAGCGGAGCGACGCGCCGAAACGCAGCGAGCTGAAGCTTGCGAGGACGCGCACAAAGGCAAGATCGCGATTGAGCGGAAGGTCGGCGGCGCGGGCAAGCGCCTCACCGAACATGTGCTTTGACGCCCGGGCATCGCAGAAGTCGGTGAACCAGGCTTCGATTCCGCGAAGGTACACACACAGGCCAACGGGGGCTGCGCCGGCGAGGCCTTCCGATGTCGCTGCGGCGCGGAAGAGTTCGCGGCCGACAGCAAAGCGAGACGTCATATCGCAGAACAGGAAGAGCCCCATCGCGGAGCGTTCGAGGCCCGCAGCCGCGCCGCGGCTCGCCGCATAGCGCCACGCTGCGGCCAGATTGGCTTCGTCCTTCGTGAGCAGGGCGATGGCGTCGGTCTGCTCGGCTCCCTTGAGGCGAGACTCCTGGCTCGCAATCAGGGCCAGGAAGTGCTCCGAGTGGCGGTCATGTAGGAGTTGTGCGTCTTCGGGGACCGCACGCAAGCGCTCGCTGGCGTACTGGCGGACGACCTCGAGCATCTCGTACCGCCCTCCCTCGGCTCGTTCGAGGAGCGACTTCGCGACGAGCGAGGCAAGCTGAGGTAGCGCGACTCCGGCCACGCGCGATGCGCTCTCCGGCGTGAACCCCCCGCGGAACACTGACAGGCAGCGGAACGCCGCGCGTCCCTCCCGGTCGAGCAGGCTCCAGGAACCTTCGAACGCGGCGCGAAGACTACGATGCCGTCGCTCGACGTGCTGGCGATCCGTGCGCAAGAAGTCGACGCTCTGGACGATCTCTTTCTCGATGGCGGCGCAGGTCAGTGTGCGAACCCACGACGCGGCGAGTTCGATGCCGAGCGGATTCCCGCCGAGAAGGCGCGTGATGGCGGCAATGGCGGACGCATCGGCGGGCGCAGGCACGAATCTCCCGTCGGCGCGGCGCGCGGCCTGAACGAAGAGCTGTACGGCCGCGAACTCCGTCGGCGCCTGCAGTGCGTCCGACGGCGGGTAGCGGAGACCCTCGATGGGGAAGACCATCTCGCCGGGCACGCCGAGTTCCTGGCGCGATGTCGCGAGGAAGCGCGGGCGGTGCGTGGACTCGAGCAGGCGCGACAGCCAGCGCGAGTCGTGGGCGAGCTGTTCTACGTTGTCGAGAACGATCAGCAGGTCTCGGTCGGCGATGTGGCGGGCGAGCTCGTCGAGATAGACCTCGCGGTCTTGAACGGCGGCCGCCGTCCGCGTCCCCGCGACCTCGCCGAGCGCGCCCAGAACGGCGTCGGGAACCAGAGCCGGGGACTCGACGTCGACGAGGGGAACGAAGACAGCCCCGTCGGCGAAGCGGGTCGCGCGTACGGCGACCTCGACGGCGACGCGCGTCTTGCCGCCTCCGCCGGCGCCGGTGAGCGTCACCAGGCGACCGTCGTCGCTCGAGAGCAGTGCGAGAACGCCAGCCACATCTTCGTCTCGCCCCACGAGGGGAAGGCGGAAGCCGGGCAGTCCGCCGGCGCGGCTCGGCGCGGCATCGCTTGCCTGGCGAGGAACAGCGCGTGTCCGCAAGTCCTCGGCCAGAGCGCGGGTTTCTTCACTCGGGACGAGGGAAAGCTCCTCGTCGAGCCGGCGGACGCACTCGTCGTATGTCCTGAGCGCGCCGGCTCGGTCGCCGGCGCGCGCCTGGAGGTGCATGGCGCGGCGAGTGGCCGACTCGTCGAGAGGGCGGAGCACGAGGAGTCGCTGCGCGTGTCGAAGCGCTGCAGTTCTTTCCTCCACGCGTTCGTAGTGATCGCAGAGTCGTTCGAGAGTCAGCGCGAGTTCCTGCGCGACCACGTCGGCTTCGCCGAACTGCCACTCCTCGAACGATCGACTGTCCTCGGCGACGAACCCGGAGAGGAAGGCATCGCGCGCCAGATCGACGGCCGCCTCGAGCGCAGCCGCGCCGTCGACGCAGAGATCCCGCTCGGGGTGCTTGTGCGGCTCGCACGTCTTCGCGAGGCGCCGGAACTCGGCGACATCGACCCACAGCGCCGCATCTTGCCGCAGGCCGATCATGTGGCGGGTCGCCAGGATGCAGGGATCGAGCGGCGTCTTGTGGAGCACCCACAATGCGTTTCGGAGGAAGGCATAGGCGCGCGCGGGCTCCTCCTCCGGCCAGAGCAGCGATGCAAGGACATCACGGCTGTGGTGTGCCTGGGTGACCCCGAGGTAGGCGAGGAGCGCGAGCGCCTTGCGTCGCGGAACGGCGACGGGGACACCGTCGCATTCGACGCGCGGGTAGCCGAGCAGATACACGCGAACCTCAGGCACGCCAACCTCGCTTTCCTGGCGCGACGAGTATACGAACTATGCGGCGAAACGGACGTGAGACGAAGCTTCGGTAAGATCGCTGCCGGTGCGGGAGGTGTCATGGGGCGGTGGCGTGGGTTGATCGATGCCGTCAGCGATGCGGATGGATCGCTGACGTTCGGTGAGGAGTCCCCGGACGTCGAGCGTCTCGTCGCGTGGCTGTTGGAGCGACAGATCGGGGCCGGGCGCAGCGCCGGGTTCTTCCAGGCGAGCGACGAGGACTTCGCCGAGCGCCGCCTCCCTACGGGCGAGCGGCTGAAGACGAAGCTCGCAACTACCTACATCATGTCGGAAGAAGCGGCCCGGGTCCTGCACGTTCTCGCTCCCAAGGACCCGGCCGTGACCGACGCTGTCGCGCGGACGGCGGCACGGCTGTCCGAGACCTGTTTCGCCGTCCAGCATTGCACGATCGGCGAGTGTGCGGCCAGCTTCATCGGGTATGTGCGGTTCCAACGCACGGTGCTCGGGGACGCCGCGACCCCCGACATTACGTGGCGCCTCAAGACGCTGTTCGAGCACCGCGACGAACGCCGCTGGAAGAGGTTCCCGCCCTACTACACGCTGCTCGTCCTGTCGGAGATTGCGCTACCTGCCGCAGACGACGAGCTTGACCACGCGAAGAGCCTCTGGGCGAAGGGCGCGCGTGCGGCAATTGTCGAGGAGCCGTACGCATCGCGCCGTGCTTGCCTCATCGAGAGAGTGAGACGGCGCCGCCTGTAGCTCCCCGTCTCGCATTGCCGTGCGATGGCCGACCCTCGTTCCCCTTCGCCGGGCGGATTCTCCTCCGCGCGGCGGATAGCATGTGAGGCCGCAGGGCGAGAGGAGCAGGCGTGTTTGGACTGAAGGCGAAGCGGAGAGCCAAGCTGAGAGCGAAGCCGTTTCCCGCCGAGTGGAAGGCAATCCTAGAGCGAGACGTGCCCCTGTACCGTCGGTTGTCGCCGGAAGACCGCGATGAACTGCACGGCCACCTCCACGTGTTCTTGGCTGAGAAGCGGTTCGAGGGAGCGGGCGGGTTCGCGATGACGGACGATGTCCGCCTTGCGATCGCCGCCCAGGCCTGCGTGCTCCTGCTGCACCGCGAGACGGACTACTTCCCGATGCTCGACTCGATCATCGTCTACCCAGCCGAGTACGTGGCTCGTCTGCGCGATCAGGACGAGAACGGCGTCGTATGGGAAGACGACGAGGAGCGGGCTGGCGAGTCGTGGGCGCAGGGAAGTCTCGTCCTGTCGTGGCGCGACGTCCTCGACGATCGGGAAGACCCGGACACGGATCTGAACGTCGTGTTGCATGAGTTCGCGCACCAGCTGGACGCCGAGCGCGGCGACATGAACGGTCAGCCGCCGATCGCTGATGCCGACGTGCGTCGTGACTGGGCGGACGCGATGCTCCCTGCGTACGAGGACTTCGCGCGGCAGGTAGACGCCGGGCGCAACACGGCGCTCGACCCGTACGGCGCCGAGCATCCGTCGGAATTCTTCGCCGTCGCGACCGAGACGTTCTTCCAGCAGCCGCGACGATTGCAGGCCGTGTATCCGAAGGTGTACGCCGTGCTCACGCGGTACTATCGCCAGAATCCGGTCAACTGGCCGGGTGTGAGCGGAGGTCGACGTGCGAAGTGACGAGGTCGTTGGCGAGCTGTCGGGACGGATCTCGGGGACCCGAATCCTCGACACCGCGACAGAGATCGCACGGCATCATCGAGTCCCCGGCTCTTTCGGGTACGACGCGGCTGTCGACGTGGTTCTTCGGCGCCTGGACGAGGCGGGGCTGCGCGCTACGGTGCACGAGTTCCCGGCGGACGGAGCATCGAAGACGTACGAGTGGACGGCGCCGCCGGCCTGGAACGTGCGATCCGGACGCCTCGTTCAGACAGGGGCGTCCGAGCGCCTGATTGCAGACTTCGCCGACACCGCGCAGAGCGTCGTCGTTCACTCGCCGGGGGGAGTCTTCGAAGGAGAGGTCGCGCATCTTGGCGCGGCGGCGGGGGATGCGGCCTATGACGCGGTGGATCTGGCGGGGCGCGTTGCTCTCGTGTGCGCGCGGGCCAGCGAAGCCGTGCCGCGCGCGGCGCGTCGAGGAGCTGTCGGCGTCGTCGTCTACCCCGACGACGAGCGCGCGGCGACGTCGCACGACCTTGTCCAGTATCAGAGCATCTTCCCGCGGTGGGACGAGATTTCGAGTCTTGTGCCGGCATGGTCTGTCTCGCGTCGCGCGGCCGATCGACTCGTGCGAGCGCTTGCGAAGGGGCCCGTGACGCTGCGCGGCGAGATGGAGGCCAACTTCTCGCGCGGGCGACTCCGGGTGATCGAGGCCGAGGTTGCGGGCTCCGCCGCGGGGGGCGCGAGCGTTCTGTTCACGGCCCACCTCTGCCATCCGCGGGGCTCGGCCAATGACAATGCGTCGGGCGCCGCCACGCTGGTCGAGATCGCGCACGCTCTGCGCAGCGCTCCGCTGCGCGTCGGCGCCCGGTTCCTCTGGATGCCCGAGTTCTACGGCTCTCTCCCCTGGGCCGCCTCCCACGCCGAGTCGCTGCGCGATGTCGCGCTGGTTCTCAACCTCGACATGATCGGCGCCTCGCCAGACAGGATCGGACAGCCGCTGCGCATCTTCCGAATTGCCAACCACACGCCGCACTTCGCGAACGCGTTGGTTGAGCCGCTCGCGAGACAGGTGGGGAACGAGGCGAGCACGACGTCGCCACGCGGGTCGTCGCGACCGCTGCATTGGTCGTTCGACCTGCCGTCAGGCGGGAGCGATCACCTCGTGTTCGCGGCGAACCCGCACCGCCTTCCGGCCATGATGCTCGGCCACGACGATCCGTACTGGCACACGGACTTGGACACCATCGACAAGCTCGATCCGACGCGGCTGAAGCAGGCAAGCGTGCTGGCCGGTGCTCTGGCCTCGGCAGCGGCGCCGGACGCGGACCAGGCGGAGCGCACCTGGAATCATCTGCTTTCCTATAGCGTGCGTGAGCTTGGACGTGCCGCGGAACTGGCATGCTTCCTGGAGCCCGGATCCGCCGCGCGACTGCTAGACCTCGCGCTCGGGATCGAGATCGAGCGAGCCAAGTCGTTGAGCATCATCGGGTCCGCGGCACTCGCCGACCGCTCGGCCATGCTGCGCGACGTGAGAAACCACCTTGCATCGCCCGCCGCGACTCGGCCACGACGGGAGGGTGAAGAGTCCTGTCCGGCGCGCCAAATCGATGGCCCCCTGGTGTATTCGATGACCGACCGGTTACGCGAGGACGAAGCCGCGTTCTTCAAGGAGAAGTTCGGCGCGAACCATCGCGCGGCGGCGGAGGGCTTGCTCAATCACTGCGACGGGACGACGCCGCCGCTTGACATCGCACTTCTGTTGTCGCTCGACGCGGGCGCTGTCGTGGACGTCGACGACGTGCGGCGAGGCATCGAGCTTCTCCGCAAGACAGGCTACGTGGCGTAGCGGGCGAGCGCTACGCTTCCGATCGCGCCATCAGAACGGCGGCCTGTCCGGCGTCGTGTGCGGCCTTGAGGAGTTCCGGTCTCTCTAGCACGTCGTTGGCGCCTTTCTCGATGCCGGAGCCGCCGACTCCCGGCGCGACGACGGTCGCCGCGATCGGCACGCCGAGATACGCGAAGATGTCCCCGAACATCCCCGTCGCGTGTCGGGCCACGGCGGGATTGGTGTCGCCGAGGGGTGTGGCAATGACGGCGACGCGGTGGGAGAAGACTCCGCGTGTCTTGGGGTTTGCCCACGGCGCGAACCAGCGATCGATGAACAGCTTCATCTGTGCCGAAGCGCCCCACCAGTAGATGGGCGTGCCGAGAACCCAGATCTGATGTTGCTCCATGAGCGGCACGAGCTCGTCCATGCCGTCGCGTTGGAAGCATTGCCCCGTCTCGACGCAAGCACCACACGAAGTGCAGGGCGCGATCTTGTACCGTCCAACGAATAGCTTCTGCGTCGTGGCTCCAACCTCTGCGGCGCCGCGCAGGACCTCCGTCACAAGCGTGTCGGTGTTGCCGCCCTCGCGCGGGCTTCCCACAATTCCCAGAACTGCGATCTCTTTCGCCATGGTTGCTCTCCTCGGGCGCGAAGTCCAGTCACTCCGCAGGTTCTATGATCAGGCCGATGCGCCACTCGTCCGTCACGCTTGGCTGGCTAGCCCTTCAGGATCGGTGGCGCGGCGAAGAACAGGACGTGCTTGCAGTTCTTGCAGACGAGAACGAGGAAGCCGCTCGTCGAGGGTGAGATCTTCTTCTGGTCGAGGTCAAGCACCATCGTCGATAGGATCTCGTTGTGCACCGTCCAGCCCGCATCGCTCGAGCACGCGGGACAGCGAGGATGCACGTCGTGTTCGACAAGCCACTTCTGGAATGCCTTCTCATGTGCCTTGGACAGAGCCATAGACCGCCTCCCGAGCGGAGAGTATCGCCTGGTTCGTGCCGACTGCAATCCGCTTCGAGGGGCACGATGCACGTGCTGGCGCGCGTGCCTGTCAAGAGGGGGTACGGCGGGAGTCTGGCGACGGAGCAAGGACGGGAGGAGAAGCAACGATATAGTAAGGTCCGTAGAAGAAAGGGAGGAGAAGTGAACGTCGGAGCGCGATGAGTGGCCGTGCGCGTGCGAGCGCGTTCCGGGGAGGCCGATCGCGCTGCCGGGAGCGAGATCGGAAGGAGGGACATCGTGAAGAGATGGACGCTGGTAGTGGTATCGGTTGGCGCGGTTGGGGCAGTTGCTGTTGGCCAAACGAGTTCGGGCACAGAGTCGCCAAGCGCGCTGATGCTCTGGGTCGCCACAGCGATTGGCGGCGTCGGAGGAGTGCTTGTGGTCCAAGCTCTGAAGGGCCTGATCGACAAGCTCCTGCCTGCGCCGATTGGACCCAAGGCGATGTACTACCTCGCTTGGGGCGTCAGCTTCGGCTTCGGCATCGCAACGTACGCGCTGTTCCCTGAGGGGCGAGCGCTCCTTGCGAAGCAACCGTTCGCGATCTTTCAGTCCGGATCGACCGTATCCGCACTGGCAGCGGCGATCTACAAGCTGATCTCGGAGCGACTCTTGCTCTCGCGCACGGTGCGGGCGCGCAGGGCGAATCGCGGCGCTGCGGCGACGTAACTCAACGTGGTGCACCGCGACGACGCAGCTCCCTTGGCGGGCGAGAGCTGGCAGTGTCCGCGACAGGCATAGCGAGGGACGCGCCCTTCACGCGGCTGACATGCCTTTGACTCCGTCTGTTCGCCGATCTCACCTACAATTCTGGCCTGACGGGATGAGTCGGAGGGTCGAGTGAGTCAGGGACGGGGTGCTCGGATCGCGAGAAAGGGGGCTGACCCGGCGCGGCCGCTTGTCTCTTGACTTGACCTGCGCCATAGTGGTTCGGGATCGGGCTTCCTGCGCGTGCAGTCGGCAGGGACTGGAATCGGGGGAGGGCGGCCATGCGTCATGACATGCGCATCGCATGCAGGTTCAGGCAGTACGGGTTGCGGCGCCTGCGATGGGTCGTCGTGGCACTCTTCGTCGTGCTCCCGGCCGCTCTGTGCAGTGGATTCCCCTCTGGTGTCTACGTCATCTCGGCGACATTCAACGGCGGCGCGACGGTGTCCGTGCCGCTGGGGTCGTCGATCGAGATCGCCGTGACGGCAGCCGTGGTGGGCAGTGAGGGCACCGACAGCTGGTGGTGTTCGACGCGGTACGTGGTGGAGAGCTCCCAAACAGGCATCCGGATCGAGGGGTGCGCGGCC
>JBFYRA010000070.1:0-14642 GCA_041302485.1 Candidatus Bipolaricaulota bacterium | reverse complement strand
CCGCCACCCCTCGGATGATTGCCTCACGAGCCTTCCGCAGGTCCCCGTGCGGCCGCTTCCTGGGCGTCTGCCGGTGGACGGCGACAGCAGCTCATCGTCGATCCTGAACCGCTCGGATGATCGGCTGATTGCCAGTCTATCAAGCGGCCAATCGCAACTTTCACGGTCGGCTGATCTCCAGTCAATCGATCCGCAGCCCTTTCCTGTACGCAAGCAACGCAGCTGGACGCCGAGCGTATCACTGAGGTCGCGCGCAGCTTGGCCGCCCGGTCCCAGCGGCGTCGGGTAGCGTCTCGTCCTCCACGTCGCCTGCGCACCGTGGTCCCAAGGCTCTCATCGAGCTGCCCCACGAGAGGAGGCAGATGGCGTCAACCGCTGCGGGTGCTCCGCCTCCCTGGCCTGACTCCTCTGACAGCACGGCTCTGGTCAACTCGCCGGCATCCGCACCCATCGTGTACTGTCGCTCTCATGCGCCTCAACACGACACTCCTTGCTGCCTATGCCGACCTTGTTGCCTCTCTCCAGAACGAAGAGGCTTCCGCTGTACTCGCACGTCTGGAGGGGCAGGTTTGCGACGGCGCGTTCGACCTCGCGGACGTGTTCGTCACACTGGACCCGACGGGGGATGTCATCACCGGCATCCTTCGCATCGTTCGGATGGGCAAGGACGCGGCGTACCTCACTCAGTGGCGGGGACGAGAGGGAGCCGGAACGCGCCGTGCCATCGCCGATCTCGTCCTAGAAGCGCGCGCCCGGGCTGACGAGCTCGGAATTCGAGACTTGAGCACGCGCGTCTCCGACTCCCGGATCACGGACGATTACCGCCACGCACTCGAGGATGCGGGGTTCGCGCTGGCCAATCGCCGCGTCGAGTACAAGACCCCTCTCTCCCAGATGGGGCATAGAGGCGCGCCAAGCCTCACGTGGAAGACGATGGCCGAAACAGGTGAGGGCGTCGTGCTCGACGTGCTCCGTGAGGCAAGCATTGGGACGCCCGACGGAGTGGACACGAGCAGAGGCTCCGCGGCCATCGAGAATCAGCTCGACGGACCCTACGCCGGCATGGACCCGCGCGCCGTGCAGATCGGGTACTCGGGCGCCGAGGCCGTGGCGGTCCTGTTCTGCGTTGTCGACAAGGCGGTCGGCTGGTCGACGATTGCGTTCATCGGCCTCGTCCCGTCGCATCGCGGACGAGGGCTTGGCACAGAAGTTCACCTGCACGGCATCGAGACGCTGCGCGCCCTTGGCGGCATCACCTACCATGACGGAACGAGCGAATCGAACGAGGCCATGCAACGCCTGTTCGCAAAGCAGGGATGCATCGAGAGCGCGCGGATGGAGGAGTGGCACGTTCCCACCATCCGGCAACCGTAGGGCGAGCTTCGGCGGCTCGGGCGATGGCGACACGAGCGGGCGCGCCGAGTGTCGAGGGCCTCAAGCGCGCCAAGGAGTTCTCTCACAGCCTGAAGAAGGAAGATGCGTCCGATCGCAAACGAGTCTGAATATGAGCGCCTAAGAGCCCGGCTCCTCTTCTCGCTCGGTCGGGAGCGGAGTCTGCGGGGCTGTCGGACACGCGCCATGTCTTCTGGCATCCCGCACTCTCCGCGTGAGGCTGCTGGGTTTGCTCGCGTGTCCTGTGCATGCCGAGGCACTCGCCGCTACGCGCGACCATCACACGCGCTCCATCATCGACCTGTGAGTCGCACCGCCGCACTTGCCATCTCTGAACTCCGGCCCAGTTTCACAGGATCGGCAGTCGAGCCGACGTCAGCGGGCTACGCGCCCGGGAAGCTTCCTCGGTACTGCTTCTGCAGCTGTCGCGCGATCTCGGGCGGCGTGAGCGTTAGGTCCGGCACGATCTCCCTCACCGGGACAGCACATCCGAATCGGATCCTCACGGGATCGCGACTTAACCGGCGCCGTCTCCACCTGCCCAAAGGGCTCGTCGACAGGAGCGAGTAGAGGCGAGCGTTCGACTCGTTCTCGACGAAGAAGGGGACGAAGTACGCGGGATGCTGCGTGGCAGTCTGCGCCAGGTCTCTCGCCAGGATGCCGATCCCCGGGAACCAGTCTCTCCAGCCGGTAGCTTCCCCCATAGGGAAGATCAGCACGCTTCCGCCGCCGCGGACGTGCTCGACGGCCGCGCGAAGCGTTCGTTGGTTGTGGTCGCGAGCGTCCACGTACCTCTTCTGCTCCTCGACGAGGAACAGGAGTGAGAGTGCCATCATGTGCTGGAACCCTGAGCCGAAGCGGTCTCGCCATTGGCGCAGGAGCGAGCGTTGCAGCGGCAAAGCGTAGGGTGCCACGGCGGGGAGGAACTGGGGGTAGAGCTCAATGCACAGGAAGCGAAGGTCCGGCCGGCCGAGCGCCGCGGCGACGAAAAGCGGAGTGATCTGGGATGGATGGTTCCCGTAGACGACGACGGGGGCATGTCGGAGGATCTCCTCGCACCCGGCGGGTGAGCTCGTCTCCCAGCGCAGCGGAAACTCCTCCGCAAGCCGCGCGATCGCGCGGTGAAGACCATCGGTCGCGATGAATCCGTCGAGACGAACGATCCAGTCGAGGAATCGCACGACTGGGAAGATGAGCTCGGCGAGCCGCCCCGCAAGGCGGAAGACCGCGCTCTCCCGTGCCGTGGCGAGGTAGGCCTCGCGCAGCGCGGGAATCCCGCCCGTCGCGAACGCAGCCCTGAGCCTCGCGAGTCGCCTGTTTCTCCGGTACGCCACGCCACTTCCTCTCTCGTCGAGGTCTCTCGCATTCCTCTGCACAGATCGCGACGTCGGCCCTACAGCCGGCGATCGCGCTCGATTCTCTCGAGCGCCCGTCGCACGAACTCGGTCTCCGACACCTCCGGCGCTCTCTGCCGCTCGTAACGCAGCAGGCGCTCGGCACACGCCCTGTCCCCGCGGACTTGCCGCACGAGCTCGCGGTACAGGGCCGTTCGGGGCCCGCGAAGCTTTCCGCCGCGACGGCGCACACTCCTGCCCCGCAGCGCGACCGCAGCGAACGCGAGACCCACCACAACCAGGGCAAGGATCGCAGCGTTGGGCTGCATGAGCCCAATCTACTGACACACCAGGCATGGGACAAGCGGCGCTGCTTGATCGTCCTAGGCCCGACTCCGGCGGCGCGCTTGGTGAGCGGCCAGTCCGGCGATCACGCATCAAGTGCGAACGCGGGGCCGTGCGCGGGAAACGCCTTCCGTGCTCCAGCCGCGCTGATCTTGCGCCAGCTCTCGGCGGCCCGCGCCGCCGCCTGCCCGACGTAGGCCTCCGGCGGTCGGAGATCGCCGACGAAGGCGCCGACTTCATCGATCACAACGGACACAGAGTCATCGGAGTGGCCGGGCGTATGGAGCAAGACGCCGTCCATTCCCGTCGCTGCCTTCCACGCTGCGCGGTCGCCGGTCGCGACCACCGCGTTCCCGGCGTCTGAGATCGCGAGATAGCCGGGGAACTTGGCCAGGGCGCGATTCGCTTCCGCCAGGCGTCGGTCTTGAACCTCGCCAAGAAGCAGCGTCACGCCGGCATTCTTCAGTTCCTGCGCGACGCCGCAATGATCGGGATGAGAGTGGGTCACCACAAGGATGCGGATCTTCTCCAGCGGTACCGACTTGCGCTCTAGAACCGAGACGAGCTCGCCGAACGAGCCGGGCATCCCGACGTCGATGAGGAGGTACGTTCCGCCGCTCTCGCGGGCGTAGCAGTTCACCGACCTGTAGCCGACGTTGACGAGGTTCATCTCCGCCTCCACGCTGCTCCGGCTACTTCGCGCGCGCCAGCTCCGCGGCGGTCTGCAACCAGATGCGCACGTGCTCGCGCGGCAGCGAGCGCCTCGCTCCACGCCGCGAGTTTCGCATCGAACGGGATCGCACGCGCCGGGCTTGTGGAAGGGAGACGTACATAGCTCAGGCGCGCGGCGACGGCGGCGGGGAGTCTCCCGAGGATGTGCCTGCGAAACGCGTTCTCCGCCTTCGTTCCATTGAACAGGACCCATTCGATCGTCGATTCGCGACACAGCAGGCCAGCCACGTCGTTCGGAACCTCGCTCTCCAAGACGATCGACGCATCGAGGCTTCCCGGCCGGTCACACGTCGCGAGAACGTCCCACAGCGCGATCCGGGCACGGATCAGCGCCGCGAGACGCTCGTCGTACGGCAGCGCTGCATCGAGAATCATGAGCCTGTCGAGGATTCGCCAGAACGCATTCCGGGGGTGCGCGTAGTACTGCGCCGCGGCAAGAGATGCACGTCCGGGCATCGAGCCCAGGATCAGCACTCTCGGAGCCGGTCCGAGCACGGGCGGGAAGCTTCTCACGTGCATGCTTGAGTCTAGCATTGCGGAGGCTCCGCGCGCCCAGGAGTCGCCTGTTCAGCCTGCCCCTCGCGTGGTAGATTGGGCGAACGATAGATCCGTCGGAGCGCGAGGAGGACGAGGATGAGATGGCATGAATGGCGTCGGCGTTGCGGCAACGCCGCAGCGTGTGTCGTCTCACGACTCTTCCGAGCAAGAGCCGTCGGTCTCCTTCTAGCCTGCGTGGTGTCGACCCTCGTGTGCCCGGCGGCAAGCGCGGGCGCCGATCTCTCCGGCGCGTGGGCGAGCCTCAAGGTGTTGTCCGACTCGGTCACCTTCCCGCTCGTCGGCGACGTGTCACGGACGACGACGCTCATCCAGCGCGTGACGATCGATCAGTCGGGGAGCGCGCTCACACTCCGCGGCGCGTACTGCCTCGCCGAGTTCGACAACGGACCGGCGCTCACGACAACGACGGACTCCCAGTTCCTTCGGGCGCTCGACCCGGTCACGGTAGCCGCCGCAATCGATGCATCCGGGTGCTTCGCTCAATCGTGGAGCACGGAAGTCCACGGCGTGCGGCTCGACTGCCCGGAAACAGACCCGCTGCCGACGGACGCCGGAGATCCGCGCGTGCGCGATGACGACCACGACGGGAATCCCGGGATCACGGTGCATGCCCGCGCGTTCGGATTCATTGCCGGAGACGTCTACATCATCCAGCGACTCCGGACTCGACTCGTCGGCAACGTCGTCTCCCCCGACCGCATCGAGGGTTACGTTGAGGGATCGGTTGAACAGGTCATCCTCGGAGCGACGAATTCGCTCTTCCTCGGCACGGTCAGCAGCCAACCCAATCCCGTTCGCTCGCACAGCTACTTCGTTCTCCGCCGCGTGAATCCGGCATGGGCGTGCGACGAGATCCTCTTCGATCGAGCCGCCCTGTTCGGCAGCTGAGCGGCGTGCGGTCCACGGAGGCCGACGCATTGCCTGCATCGTCTGGGTCTGCGAAGTCACCGCGTTTCGCAAGGACCGGCAGGCACTCCAAGCGTCCCGCACCGCGTGCTCCACGGACCCGCCTCCGCGTGTGTTCTTGAAAAGCCCGTGGTCTCGTGTAGACTCGTGCACTATGATGCAATCATGCAACGAGGTGCAATGAGCCGACCGTCAGGATTGACGCTCATTGGGAAGGCTCTCTCGCTATACCAGCGGGAGAAGATGCTCCGGATGCTCCGCGATGGTGAGCTTTGCGGGTGTCAGTTCGCCCCCGACCTCGCCCTGGACCCTTCGGTTGTATCACGCCATCTCGCCGTCCTTGAACGCGCCGGCCTTGTCACTTCACGGCGGGATGGTGCGCGCATGATGTGGAGTCTCGCCAATCCCGCCATCTTGCAGGTTCTCGATGAGCTCACGGCACTGACTCGAGAGAAAGAGGTCGTCTCATGAAGCGCGAGTTGCGAATCTTCGCCCTGATTCTCGGTACGTTCTTGGTCGCCTACCTCGTCCCCTTCTCAAGCCCGACGGTGCGCGGCGCCATCATGGAGGCCTTCTTGATGCTGCAGGAGTACGCGCAGCAGCATGTCCTCCTCTGCCTTGTGCCCGCGTTGTTCATCGCGGGGGCCATTGCCGTCTTCATCAGCCAGCAGAGCGTGATGAAGTACCTTGGTGGCAAGGCAAACAAGGTCGTCGCGTATGGCGTCGCTTCGGTGTCCGGGGCGATCCTTGCGGTGTGCTCGTGCACCATCCTGCCACTGTTCGCCGGCATCTACAAGCGTGGCGCAGGGCTGGGACCGGCCATCGCCTTTCTCTATTCGGGTCCAGCCATCAACATCCTTGCGATCACTCTGACGGGACGCATCCTGGGGATCGAGTTCGGCCTGGCCCGCGCGCTCGGAGCGATCCTCTTCTCCGTCGTGATTGGACTCGCGATGCAGTTCCTCTTCCGCAAGGAGGAGAGGGAAAAGCAAGAAGCGGCCATGGCCATGCCGGAGCCAGAGCAAGGCCGACCGCTCTCGCAGACGGCAACGTTCGTCGCGCTCATGATCGGGATCCTCGTCTTCGCGAACTGGGGGAAGCCCGCGGCGATCGAGATCCAGACGGTGAGCGGCGCTGCGATCACGGCGACCTACGCGGGCGAGACGTCCGACGCGATCCGCTACAAGGTCGGCGGCACGGACACGGAAGTCCAGGCAATCGACAAGACAGCGGTTGCCAAGGTCCTCTACGCGCCGTCGCCGTACACGACAATCTACCATGGCCGGTTCTACATCGCGGGCGCGTTTCTCCTGGCGCTCCTTGTGGTTCTCGGCTTGTGGTTCAAGCGCCCTGAGATCAAGGAGTGGGGCGGATCCACGTGGTCCTATGCGAAGCTAATCCTCCCGTACCTGTTCGGCGGCGTCCTCGTGGCGGGTTTCCTGCTCGGGCGACCGGGGCACACGGCGTTGATACCGCCCGAGTGGATCAGCACGGCCGTTGGCGGAAACAGCTGGCTGTCGAACTTCGTGGCCAGCTTGTCGGGAGCGCTCATGTACTTCGCTACGCTCACCGAACTACCGATCACGCAGGGGCTGATGGGCGCCGGCATGGGCAACGGCCCCGCGCTGGCGCTCCTTCTTGCCGGCCCAGCCCTCTCGCTCCCGAGCGTGCTCGTGCTCCGCAGGGTGATGGGAACCAAGAAGACACTTGCCTATGTGTCGCTGGTCGTCATCGCGGCGACGCTCACCGGGAAGCTGTTCGGCACGATCGTTCCGTAGCGAAAGGAGGTCCGTTGAGGATTGAGATCCTGGGCACGGGATGCCCAAAGTGCAGAGCCCTGGCTGAGAGCGTGGCCAAGGCGGTCAGTGATCTGGCCCTTCAGGCCGAGGTCGTGAAGGTGACGGACATCGACGACATTGTGAACCGCGGGGTCATGCTGACTCCCGCCCTTGTCATCGACGGAGAGATCGTGGCCGTGGGGAAGGTCCCCGCGCCGGCAGAGCTGAAGAAGATGCTTGGAGGAGGGCAATGAGGCTCCTGGCAGAGTGGTTCCCCGAGTTCGCGATGAAACTTGATGACATCGACGCATTGTACGCGCAGAAGCGGCTCATCGACGAGAAGACCTACCAGTTCGTCTGTTTCGCGCTGGCGATCCGCGCGCGTTCCAAGCCGTGCGTTCTCAAGCACTTCAAGGGCGCGCTGGAAGCCGGGGCGACGGTCAAGGAGATCGCCTACATCCTCGCTCTGGTGGAGCGCGAGAGCGCCGGCGGAGACGACTGCTGGACGCACGATGCGTTGGGCGACTATAAGGCACTCATGCTCTCGGACATCAAGTGCTGCCCACGATAGAGACTAGAAGAGGAGAGGCACAGTGAGCCAGAATACGCTACTTGTCATCGTACTAGGTGTGGTCGGTCTTGTTGCTGCCGCGATCTTCCTCATCCCCGCACCAACGCCGGAATCTATGCCGGCGACTACTGCCTCGAACCAGGCTCCGGCAAGCGCAACCACGGGCCTGCCCGGCGCGCTCACGCCTGAGACGAGTGTCCAGAGCACGTCCGTGTCGGCCATGGATCCGGGCGAAGACGCCCAGACGGGTAGCGGAGTGGTCACGGCTGCGAGCACGTCGCCGAGTCACCATGTCGTCGCCACCTACTTCCACAACACGGCGCGATGCGTGACCTGCCGCAACATCGAGAACCGCTCCAGAGAAGCCATCGAAGCCGCATTTGCCGTCGAGCTTGCATCCGGCCAATTGGCCTGGCGTGCCCTCAATATGGAAGAGAAGGAGAACGAGCACTACGCCATCGACTACGACCTCGCGTATGCGTCGCTTGTCCTCGCGGAGATGGACGGAGAGCGTGAAGTGCGGTTCAAGGTGTTGGAAGAGACGTGGGACCTCGTCCACAAGAGACAGCCGCTGTTGGAAGACCACGTTGTGAGCGAGACCCGTGCTTTTCTAGAGGGACGCTAATGCCAGAGTGGGCTCTTGGCGCAGCTTCGGCGCTCTGGTTCGGGATCCTGACCTCGATCAGCCCGTGCCCGCTGGCGACGAACATCACGGCGATGTCGTTCGTTGGCCGTCGCGTCGGGAGTCCGGGGAAGGTACTCCTCGCCGGGCTCCTCTACACGGTCGGCCGCGCGCTCACCTACCTCACCCTGGGCAGCCTTCTCGTTGGGAGCCTCCTTTCCGCTCCGCGGTTGTCCCTTGTGCTGCAAAGGACGATGAACAAGGCTCTCGGCCCGATCCTCATCGTCGTCGGGGTCCTGCTGCTCGGCGTGATCCCTCTTCGCATCCCGTCGTCCGGACTCGGCCAGCGAATGGGAGAGCGGATTGCGAAGTGGGGGCCGTTCGGCGCGCTCCTGCTCGGGGTCCTCTTCGCTCTCACATTCTGTCCGGTGTCGGCCGCCTTCTTCTTCGGCAGCCTTCTGCCGCTGGCCATCGAGCAGCAGTCGCCCGTGTTGTTGCCGGCCTTGTTCGGGATCGGAACGGCGATCCCGGTCCTCGGATTCGCGGTGGCGATCGCTCTGGGCGCCAAGTCGCTCGGCAAGGCTTTCGGCAAGCTCACGAAGATCGAGCGGTGGGTCAGGCTCATCACTGGGGTGGTGTTCATTGGCGTGGGAATCTACCTGATGCTGGTGCACATCTTCCGGGTATGGGCGTAGAGAGGAATGCCCGGCTCGTGAGAGGCCAGTGTGCATCAGGTGCGTCGAGGGGGGACGTGAAGCGTAGACTCGTCTTGCTTGGGCTGATGTACAGCTTGCTCTGCGCCTCCGTCATTGCCGGATGCAGTCGGCCCGATGCGGTCAGCGCTGTATTGGTGGCGTCTCCGAGCGATGGCGTCGCCCCTCTGCTCGTGGAGTTCCATGCAGATCGCTCGACGTTCGGAAGCGCCGGATCCGGGTTGTTCACTCTGGACTTTGGCGACGGGACGAGCAGCGTCGAGAGCGACGACCTCGGGATGATGATTCCTCATGTCTACGGGCCCGTTGGCACGTACGTCGCACGCCTGACAGTGATCGCGGGCGATGGTCGCACGGCCGAGTCGACGGCAACCGTCGTGGCGAGTTCTGGCGAAGTGCCGGAAGGATCGGCCGTAGGCACTCGAGCCTACGACTTCACGGCGCTGACGACGGATGGGCGCGAGATCACGCTGAGCGGGCTGCGCGGCTCTGTGGTCCTCATTGAGTTCTGGGGTTCATGGTGCATACCGTGCAAGACGAGCATGCCGCACATCAACGCCCTGTGGGAGGCGTACCACGACCAGGGCCTCGTCGTTCTCGCGGTGAGTACGGACATCCGTGCGGAAGATCCAGTCGAGTATCTCGCGAAGAACGGATTCACTGGACTGACATGCCTCTGGGAGCCGGGCGGAAAGTCGACGCGGATCAAACTCTTGTACAAAGTTGATTGGATCCCGCGTTCCGTCATCGTGGATCGGACCGGGATCGTGCGCTACAACGGCCACCCCATGGACCTAACGGCCGCGTTTGTCGAGGCGCTTCTGGCCGAGAGCGGCGAGGCGACGGAGTTGGGCAGGACGCGCGCTTGCTCAGTACGTCCAGAAACAGAGGCCGCCAAGACAACATCCCATGAGAGATAGAGCCATGATCCCAGCGAGAGCGAGTAGAACGACAAGCCTGAAGAGGTGTTCATGTGGACGCTACTTGATCGGCCGGTGCAGCGCACGCAGCACCGGAGCAGTCTTCGGTGCCACGGCCAGCGAACCGGATCAGGACTACGGGATTGCGCAGCGGATGAGACACGGTGTACGACGCCGCTCGACTCGGGAGTGGGGTGCGGGGGCGGAACTGTTTTGCGCGTGCGGAGCAAGTCTGTCGAATGTTGAGAGCGCGAAGGAGAACCATGAAACGGGTCCTTGTGCTGTTCGTGCTGGTGGTGGTCGTGTGGATCAGCGTGGCGGCCTCCGCGGCGCCGCGGATTACCGTCGATTCTGCGACGTACGATTTCCCCGCCACCGTCGAGGGGATCGCTGTACCTCACACATTCGTCCTGTCGAATATCGGAGACCAGGAACTGGTCATCACGAGTGTGGGCCCTAGCTGCAAGTGCACGAAGATCACGACCGCGCTCGCGACGAGTCGCCTGCTGCCTGGGGAGAGTGCAGACCTGTACGCCCTCCTAGACACATGCGACCTCTCAGGCCGTGTCGTGAAGCAGGCCATCGTGATCTCGAACGACCCTGGATCCGACGGAGACTACAGTCTGACGTTGTCGTTCACAGGGACGATTGTCGCGAAGCAGCCGCACCAAGAGTCCGTGGGCGAGCTGTTCCGCCAGTCCTACCTGCTGCTCGACGTGCGTGACCCCTCCTCGTACGACGCCAGCCACCTTGTGGGAGCAAAGAGCCTCCCGGCATCCCAGCTTGCGGCCTTGGCCTCCGGTCTTCCGGCGGGCGTGCTGACGATCTTCTACGATGAGCATGGCGAGTCGGCGAACCTCACCGCCATCACAGAGACTCTCCATGCAGCAGGGATTCCGGACGTGTACGCACTCACTGGCGGCTTCAGCCAATGGCAAAGCAGCTATGGCTCCAGCCGTGTCGCGAGCGGAGAAGACACATCGTGGGGACCGTTCGTCGACGTCTCCGGTGCGCGCAGCCCTGCGGGGTCAACTCAGGTTGCGAAGTACTACGTCGCCCAATTGCGGACCGACTACGTTCTGATCGACATTCGCTCGGCGGCCACGTTCGCAAGCGGCCACCTTGCCGGCGCCGTGAATCTTCTCGAGGCGGAGCTCGCTGCGTACATCGGCGCTCTTCCGCGAGAGACGCCGGTCATCGTGTATAGCCAGGACGGAACGGACAGCGACCGCGTGGTCCGCGACCTGTGGACGCAGGGCAGCCGCGCAAGGAGCCTTCTCGGGGGCCTGGCACAATGGTGCCAGCTGTATGCGGGCTTCCTGCTCGTTGAGTCCGCGAGCTAGCATGGCGCACGGCGATTCGGATCGTAGGGCAACTCATCGTCAACACACTCGGACGGCGGGATCGACCATGCGTGCGGATGCAATCCGCGAGTTCGTCGAACGGATCCCGGCGACCCTGAAGGAGAAGCGAGGCGTCTACTCGGTGGAGTTCGCGGTCGCCGAGAGGAAGACCTTCCTCGCGAAGAAGCGGCTCACGTACAGCGCGCGATTCCGCATCGACGACGAGAAGAGGGAGCTTCGCTTCACCGAGATGCTGATCGAGTCGGGCTCCGGCGTCTCCGCGGGAAGCGACGACTTGGGCCCCGGGTTCGGGTTGAAGAGAGAGACCCACAAGACCGGCACGGGGCCGCGCGAAGGCTCGATCGAAGAGCAGTCGAGGCTATTTGGTGCGCAGTACAGCTACACATTCGACGTCTCGCATGTGAGAGCCCTTATCGAGAGCGAGACGGTGAAGGCCGGCTACACGTTCAACTACCACATCACATCTCTCGGTCTGTAGACGCGACGCTCTCTCGTCCACGTCCGACGAAGACAGCCGACCGCTCCTGCACGGACGATGGCTCCCGTCTGAAAGGGCCTTCACGGCTGTCGCCGAAAGACGTCTCTGTTCGCGAGTCCCCTGTTGGAAGCCCGCAACCCTAGTCCCTCTCTCAGCATTCTGCGAGCACCCATTGACACTCGGGGATGCGAGCCCTATAGTGGCCCATCATGTCACGAGCAGGGTCGAGCGTCGCAACGGGCAACACGTGCGCATCGTCTTCCTGCTGGTATTGGTTTACGTCCGGTTTCTCCCCTTCCCGCTAGCCCTGTAGGCTCGCGAGGCGGAGGAGAAACCGGAGAGGCGACTGCGGGTCGGTTCCCGCAGTCGCCTCTCTTTTCAGGAGGTGAACGGAACGAGAGCCAGGAGAGCCGCCTGCGGGATTGTCTTCGCGGACCCCCGCAGGCGGAGCGGTCGGTGGCACACCAACCTTCCCGGCGGGCTCAGAGAGCCTGCCGAAAGCATACACGCAAAGGAGAAGACGTGAAGAGGATTCTTTCGGCCGTACTCGTTGTCTGTCTACTGGGTGGAATCGGACTTGGCCTCGCGGCCGCGCCCATCAAGATTGGCATCTGCAAGATTGTCGAACACCCGGCGCTCGATGCCGTCGAGCAAGGAGTCATCGATGCGCTCACGGCCGCCGGCTACGTGCAAGGCGTTGACGTGGAGTACCTGCTCGCGAGCGCGCAGGGAGACCCGGGGACTGCCGTGACGATCGCCCAGAACTACCAGACCCGCGGCGTGAGCCTCGTCGTCGCCATTGCGACGCCGACGGCGCAGGCCGCGGTCCAGGTGTTCCGCGGCACGGCCACGCCGATCATCTACGCTGCGGTGACAGATCCCGTCGGCGCCGGACTTGTGCTGAGCGCAACCGATCCAAGTCGCAATGGGAACGTCACCGGCGTCTCGGACATGATCCCGGTGGCCTCCCACCTCCAGCTCTTGCGCGATCTCGGGGCGGCGATCCGGAAGGTTGGCATGGTCTACAATCCCGGCGAGGCGAACTCGGTCATCTTGACGACGCTCGCGCAAGAGGCGGCGCCCGGCCTCGGGCTCGAGATCGTGACGGCCCCGGCGGACTCGACGGCCAACGTCCCGATGGCGGCGCAGTCGCTGATCGGACGTGTCGACGCGTACTACGTCACCACGGACAACGCCGTCGTCTCGGCGATCGACTCCGTCCTCGCGGCATCGGAAGAAGCGGGGGTCCCGTTCCTCGTCGCAGATCCGACGAGTCTCGCCCACGCCACGATGTCGGCGGGGTTCGATTACTACCAGCATGGTCTCTTGGTGGGTGATGTCGTACTCCGCGTGCTGGCGGGAGCGCGTCCCGACACGCTGCCGGTGACCTACCAGGCGCGCGCTGAGGTGCAGCTCAACCTGGACCAGGCAGCTCGCATTGGCCTCGCGTTCCCACAGGCCGTCATCGACGCGGCTTCAGCGGTCTACTTCGGCGGCGCGACCTGGGAGCGGAAGAGCGAATAGGCGGTTGAGGAGAGGCGATGGCAACGCTCTTGATGCACGCAATCGAACAGGGGCTGGCGTACGGAATCGCCGCACTCGGCGTCTTCCTGACCTACCGGATCCTGCAGTTCCCAGACCTGACAGTGGACGGGAGCTTCGTGACCGGGGCCGCCGTCGCCTCGATCCTCATTCTCAACGGCGGAGATCCGTTCCTCGCGCTGGCCGCGGCATTCGCGGCTGGCGCGGCCGCCGGCCTTGTCACGGGATTCCTCAACGCGCGCCTCGGGGTGGCGAATCTGCTCGCCGGGGTCCTCACGATGATCATGCTCTATTCGATCAACCTGCGGATCATGGGTCGCCCGAACCTGTCTCTGTTGCGCGCGTCGACGGCGACGCAGATCGTCGACGGCGCGTGGACGGGGCTCGGTCCGCTCGCTGTCCTCGCCTTCATCGCGCTCGTCACGCTCGCCGTGAAGTTGGCCACGGACTTCTTCCTCAGGACCGAGATCGGCTTCGCGCTGCGCGCGTCTGGCGACAGCGAGGCGATGGTCGGCGCCTACGGCGTCGACGTGCGCACGGCGAAGATGGTCGGGCTCGCGCTTTCGAACGGCCTCGTTGCTTTGTCCGGAGCGCTGGTTGCGCAGTACAGCGGCTTCGCCGACATCGGGATGGGCATCGGGACGATCGTCACCGGACTGGCGGCGGTGATCCTCGGCGGATCGCTCATCCGCACCCGGCGCGTCGGATGGATGACGACGGCCGTCCTCGTCGGGTCCCTCCTGTACCGCATCGCCGTGGCGCTCGCGCTGCGCTACGGCTACGTCGTCGGCTTCCAGGCAAGCGACCTCAAGCTGATTACGGCCGTCCTCGTGCTCGTCGCTCTCGTCATCCCAGCCGTGCGCGAGCGGCAACTGCGCAAGGTGAGCTCATGCTGAGCATCGAACGCGTCTCGAAGACCTTCCGCTCCGGGCCCGACACCGTCGTCGCCGTGCGCGACGTGAGTCTGGCCCTGGCCAAAGGCGACTTCCTCACGATCATCGGGTCGAACGGCGCGGGCAAGAGCACGCTCCTCCATCTCATCTCGGGCGTCGTACCGCTTACATCGGGCCGCATTCGCCTCGGGAGCGTCGACGTCAGCGACCAGCCGGCGTTCCGCCGTGCCCGGCGCGTGAGCTGGATCGTGCAGAACCCGCTGGCCGGGACCGCGCCGTCGATGTCGGTGATCGAGAACCTCGCGTTCGCCGCGTCGCGGGCGACGAGGACCCTGCGACCGGCGCTGCCGCGCCGCCTGCGGCGCGATCTCTGCTCACGCCTCGAATCGCTCGGCGTCGGTCTCGAGCATCGCCTCGACTGCCGCGTCTCCCTCTTGTCCGGCGGGGAGCGCCAGGCGCTCGCCGTCCTGATGGCGACGCTCGTCCGCCCCGAG
>JBFYRA010000060.1:0-2859 GCA_041302485.1 Candidatus Bipolaricaulota bacterium | reverse complement strand
CGGCGAGTTCTACGGCGTACTCGACCATGCGCGCGACGCCGGACGGCGTGAACGCCAGGACCGTCGGATCGTCGACGGCGCAGCCGGCGAGGAACTTGGCCAGGTCTTGCTCGCGTCCGGGGGTGCGATCCATCTCGGTCCCGAAGTCGACTTTGACGTTGAACAGCTTCGGGAAGTCCTCGTCGTAGTGGTGCAACAGCTCGTAGATGAGTGGGCTGCCGATGATGATCAGCTTGATGCGAAACGGGATTGGCTCGGGCCGCAAACCTTCCGCCGTGGCGTAGCCGAGCATCTGCATCGGGTCTTCGATCTGGATCTCGCGGCGCTTGACCGCGATCTTCAGCGCCTCCCAGCTGATCCCTAGGCGGAAGAGGTTGTTCGCGTTGAGCACGAGATACCCGCCGTTCGCGCGGTGCAGCGATCCGGCCTTGATCATCGTGAAGTCGGTCATCACCATGCCCATCTGGACGCGACGCTCGATCGAGCCGAACAGGTTGGGGTAGGTCGCGTTGTGCTCGACGACGACGGGAGCGCCTTTGGCGTCGCTGTGGTCGACGAGGAGATTCACCGCGTAGCGCCGCAGGGGATCGCCCTGCTGCGGCATCGGGATCGGAAATGGGAAGGGTGACTTCTTCGCCTGGCTCGAGTTCGGCTGGAAGTCGTCCAGGCTGTCCGCGACGTTGCGCTTCACCGCGTCGAGGTGGTCGAGCACTTTGGCGAGCCCTTCGTAGCGGCTCTTGAGCTGCGCGAAGTACGGCTCGATCATGAACAGGACGGCCTCTTTGGCCAGCGTCTTGATCTCTTCTTCGCGCTGTTCGTCGAGCTGGGCGAGACCCTGCAGGCGCTCCTGGATCACGACCTGGACTTCGCCCTGGCGCTCGCGGATCTGATCCCGCTTCTCCTTGGGCAGCGCGTCGTACTCCTCTTGGCTCAGCGGTTCGCCGTTGTCGCGCAACGGCAGCGTGTTGATGCCGATCGGCGTGCGCTGCACGGCGAACCCGAGCTCGCGGCAGCGGGTTTCCATCTCGTCGAGCAGTGTCGTGCGTCGCTCGGCGTGTCGCTCGTTGATCTTCTTCGACCGCGCCTTGAACTCGTCCGACTCGAGCAGTTTCGGAATCTCTCGCTGCAGGCGCTTGATCTGCTGTTCGAGCTCGCTGCGCAGCTGGCGGCCCTTCCCGGCCGGGAGTTCGAGACAGCGCGGGTTGTACGGGCTCTCGAAGTTGTGCACGTAACAGATGTCGGACGGCGGAGGCTCGGCGGCGCTGGCGCGGCCGAGGAAGTGCTCGACCGCCGACATCTTGCCGGTGCCGGGGTCCCCGGCGACGTAGATGTTGTAGCGGTTCTTCGCGTCCCGGATTCCGAGCCCGAGCTTGAGCGCGTCGACGGCGCGTTCTTGGCCGATGATCGAGTCGAGCGGCGTGAGGTCGGCGGTGGTTTGAAAGCGGAATAGAGCCGGGTCGCACGTGTAGCGCAGTTCGCGACTCGTCAGTTCTTTGACCGTGCGGTTCTCCATGCCTAGGATTCTATCGAAGATGCGAAGCTCAAGAAAGCCTCGGAGCGGAGTGCGCTTGCTCGTTCATGCTGCGTCTATCGCACTGGCGGCAACCGTCGTGCTGACCGTCGCGTTCGGTGCGGGTGGGACGGCGATCGTTGGCCAGAGCGGGCGAGGAGTCGATGGCTCGACGATCGTCTGGCCGATTCTCGGGCACCAGACGGCCTGTCCGTACTGCGAGGTTGCCGGGGATGCGTTCTCCGCAGCGCGAGCGTCGATCGACATCCTGCTCTCGAGCCTCGTCGTCGAGGACGATCCGCTCGTCGACGCGCTTGTCGCCGCCGCCAAGCGAGGCGTGGCCGTGCGTGTGCTGCTCGACCAGAGCAGCTTCGAGCCGTCGATCAGCGAGAAGAATCGACGCGCCGTCGACTACCTGGCGGCTCGCGGCGTCCAGGCGAAACTGGACGATCCGGAGACGACGACGCACGCCAAGCTTGCGCTGATCGATCGAGCGACCGTGCTCGTCGGATCCACGAACTGGAATCGCTATGCGCTGTTCGAGCACCGGCAGGCTGACGTCCGCATCGACGACGAGCGGGTCGCCCGCGTGTTCTGCGGCTTCTTCGATCGCCTCTGGAGTGCGCCGGCGGTCGAGCTGCCTCTGTCTCTCGAGGGTGTGGCGATTCCACTCGAGGGTCCGGCGCTCATCGCGCTTCCCGACGCGGGGCAGTCGACGCTCTACGCGACGGTAACGGCCGATCTCCTGTCGCGGGCGAGGGAGTCGGTGCACGCAATTCTCTACCGCGTCTCCGTCTATCCTCAGTTCGACGATAGCGCGACGACAATGCTCGTGCGCGCGCTCATCAGCGCAGCCGGGCGCGGACTCGATGTGCGCGTGCTGATTGACGACTGCAGCTTCTACGCCGACTCGGCTGAGGCGAACCTCGAGAGCGCGATCTTCCTCTACCAGAGCGGTGTCGACGTCCGCTTCGACGACCCTGCCGTGACGACGCACGCGAAGCTCGTCGTGATCGACGGTGCAACCGTCGTGCTCGGATCAACGAACTGGAACTACTACTCGGTCGAGCGAAACATCGAGGCGAACGTCGCTCTCGTCAGGATGCCCGATGTTGCCGGCCCCTTCGAGGCCTACTTTTCCTCGCTGTGGGCTGCCGGGCGTGCGCTCGTGCCGTAGAACGCAGGGGCTCAGATTGCTCTCTGTGGCGCAGGGATCTGGGTTGGCGGCCGCGGGGCGCGCGAACGGAGTCAAGGGGCGGAGGCGGGACGAGCTACGGGCCGGTGGCGCCGCATTGCGGACAGGCCCAGTCGATCTTCCCGGTGAGCACGTTGAATCGCACCGGGAGCAT
>JBFYRA010000010.1:0-5953 GCA_041302485.1 Candidatus Bipolaricaulota bacterium | reverse complement strand
TTCGGGCGCGCCTTGGCGGCGGTGACTGCCTGCGGCCCGCCTGCGGAATGGGCCATCAGCAGCGATGGGCCGATCTGGTCCAGCAGCGCGATGATCGCATCCGAGTAGCTCGCTCCCCCGCCGCGGAGGTAGGGGTAGTTCGACGCAAAGACGTCAAAGAATGCCGTGGGAAATCGAGTGTCCGGATACGGGTTTCCGTGCGAGCTGCCAAAGCCCCAGCGTCTCCAGATGTCCTGCGCCCAGCCCTGGGTCGCGTCCGGATCCGCCGGAGGTGCCCCCGCCGTGGGGACGTTGGTGAACGGTGCGACACTGAATCCATGCGAGAAGTCGAAGCTCGGATCATTGATCACATAGACGTCGTAGCCATCGTCCGCAAACTCCTGCGCCCAGCCGGGCCGGCCATCGGGCGTGATGAGATAGATGTAGGAAGATAGGTTCAAACCGGGGATCATCACCACGGATACCCCGTATCGACCGCTCTCGGGGCGGATGCAATGCACCAGCGACTCGCCGATGTAGAAACTGCCGGAGTCGTCGGCGGCCAGCGCACCTACGAACGAGATGAGCGCCAGCACGAGCGACGCCCCCCATCGGGAGGAGACCCGTTTCATCCGTTCCACCACCTTTGCTGCGTGCGAACGCCTGAACCTGGCCGCGCCACAAAGCGGCGTCGGCTTGGATGAACTGTCAGCAATGATAGCCCATCTACGAATGGTTGCGTGATGCGGCGCCGATACCTGCCACATTTGAGAAGCCCAATCCCGAACCAGAGCTTGGTGCTGCTGGACGCTGGTACACCGATCAACGTCCGCAACTGTCAGCGCGCCAAGCCAAGCGGGGGGTCTAGCCTAGTCAACGATGAACAGCTTGACGCCCGTTGTCGTGTGCGAGCGGTGCGGTTCGGCGTTGTCGGCGACTTGGTAGCTCATGCCGGGAGTGAGGAGGAACGTCCTTCCATCCTGCAGCTCGACATGGAGCTCGCCCTCGAGACACAGCAGAATGTGACCCTTCGAGCACCAGTGGTCCGCCTCGTAGCCGGGCGTGTACTCGACCATCCGCACGCGCAGGTCGCCGAACTGACGCGTCCGCCAGTACGCCATGCCGCTCGTCCCAGCGTGTTCCGAAGGCTGCACGTCCACCCAATGGGTCAAGCCGAAAGGAATCCCCGTCATCTTCATCGCGCATCACCAGCCTCCATGGTGACTTGGTCCGGAGCCAAGGACCACACCTACAGGTCAGGACACCAGAGATGCGCCGGCACATCCGCCGTCTCGACGAAGCCAAGCTTCTTGGCAAGCGCGATCGACGCCTCACGCTCGGGCCAGCAGGTCCAGTTCGGCCTAAGACCGCGAGACAGACACTCCTCGAGGAACGCGCTCGCCGTGAGCGTGCCGAGGCCGAGCTTGCGATGGTTCTCGTCGGTGTGGATATCGATCTCGGCCTCGCCGCGGCCGACGAAGACGGCCGTGCACTCACTGGCGACTTCGTCATCCTTGAGCAGCCGCACGCCGAAGCGCGGATCGCCGATGCCAAGGGCCGTCGACTCCATCTGACAGCCGGCCGGAACGCGATCGCGCCAGAGCCGCCACCCTGGCGCGCGGGCAGCGTCGAACGCGAACGTCTTGCGATGGATGCGAATCGCACCCTTCGGAGTGAGGAGCTGGTCGAGCTTCGCGCGCCACCCGTCGGTAGACGCGAACAGGACAAGCTCCTGCTCCTTCTGGCTCAGCACCAGGTCGTCAAAGAGGAGCGCCACGAGTTCACGGCCGAACGTCTGATCGGTCTCGTCGCCGCCGACATAGGAGAAGGCGCCGGCGACCGCGACGAACGCCGAGCGAGGCCGGTCAGCGCGGTCGACGAAGACGCGGCCCGACGCCGTCCCCTCAAGCACGGAGAAGACGATGGGAATGCTATGGTCGATCCCCGCGAACAGCGGCACAGCCCGCACGAACTCGGACGACTTCAGCTCGATCATTGCATTCCTTTCGCGCCCGCGGGCGCGCCGGGCGCCCATGGCCAAGAGAATGCCAGCGGTTCGGGCATTCTCCCCTCGCAGTTCGCGTGGCGAACTGCCGCCGTCACGCTGCTCCACAGCCCAGAGAATGCCTGCAGTCCGGGCATTCTCGCTAGCTGCCCGCGCGGCGGGCAGCCACGGCCTTGACGCAGATGTACGTCTTCACCGATCCGGGCCGCCAGAAGTCGTCATGGACCTCAAAGCCAGCCTCTCGCAGCAAGGTCGGCCACACGTCGGCGGCAAAGATGCCCAGCGTATGCCGATCCTCAACGACGCGGAGCACGCCCTTCTCGCGGATCAGGTAGATCATGAGTCCTTCGAAGGTGTCGTCGCTCGGGTCCGGATCGTAGTTGTTCTCGATGAATACGACCTCGACGCCATCAGGTTTCGCTTTCGCCTCAGCGGCGGCATCGCCGCGCGTGACGTGAGTCTCGTTCTGCTCAAACGTCTCCTTGGTTCCATCGGGCGAGACGATCATCACGCCGCCGGGCTCGACGTGGCGATAGGCGGCATGAAAGAGGCGTGAGAGGTCGTCGCGCGAGGTCATGTACGCAACGGCGTCGTCGATGAGGATCGCGTCGAACCTTTTCGGAAGAGAGAACTCGCGCATGTCGCCCTGGACGAGTTCGATGTCGGGGTTGAGCTTCCGTGCGTTGGCCAGCATGTCGTTCGAGAGATCGAGCCCGGTGACCCGGTAGTGGCGCTTCAAGTTGTAGGCGTTCTTGCCGCCGCCGCAGCCGAGGTTGAGCAACGTCTTGACCTCGCGCCGCGCGTGCTTCTCGATCATCGCGACGACGTGGGCGCACCATTCGGCGTACTCACCGTCGGGGTCGCCCCACAGGGGCCAGAGCCAGGCCAGATCGCTGTACAGCCGCGGAGTCACGTGCTCGGTCATCCCAGCCTCCCGAGCAGAGAATACGCGCGGGGCCACGCACAATCGAACGCGGCCCCGCACCTGGCGCTACGTGAACACCTGCTCCTTGATCGCCTCCGGCGATGCCTCGAGTTGCGGGACCTGACTGTATCCGAGGCCTCGTACGTAGGCGCTGACGGACGACTCCAGCTTGCCGCGCTCGATGCTTGAGCCGGCTCCGCGCAACACCTTGCAGAACGAGTACGTGAACACGCCACGCACGGACTTCTCGAGCATTCCTTCTTGCGATGTCTGGTTGGCGCGGCAGCCTGCCCAGAGCACGTGGTTCAGTCCGGGCACGGTCACCGTCGCGCGCGACGTCCCAGTGCCCCGGAGAATTCCCCGCGCCGGCAGAGATGGCCGCACATCTGCGTAGAACGCATAGTCGACCGGCGGATCGATGAACCGGTTGGCGATGTACGCCTCGGCGCCGTCGGGTCCCAGAACCGGCAGGCTGCGCGTCGTGCTCCCCGAGTGGCAAGAGTCGAAGACAACATCCAGGTTCGCGTCTATCGGAAGCTTGGCGAGAATCGTCCGCAGATCGTCATCCCTGATCATGCCTGCGGTGTCGTAGTCGTGCGGACAGATCGTCTCGTCCTTGCCGTCCGGCTCGTCGCCACTTGTGTCGATGACATACGACCCGTGACCTGAGTAGTGGAGCACGAGTGTGTCGCTCTTCTTCACCCCCGACACGAGCCAAGCGATACCCTGGAGGATCGCGGCGCGCGTGGCCCGCTCGTCCGTCAGAATCCTCATGCAACGGGGACTTGCCGGGATGATGCCGAGAGCATTCAGTGTGTTTGCCATGTCGCGCACGTCGTTCACGCAGCCGCGTAGGTCCGGGCCGCCGGCCCCGACCGGCGCGTAGTCGTTGATTCCCACCAACAACGCCTTTCTCGCCATTCCCTCCTCCTTCGTCTCTTTCGGGCGCACGCTTTCCGCATCCTGCGAGCCGTTGCCGTCAGCATCTTGAGCCTTCAGGACTCACGCACACTCACCGTGCATTTCTTTCCTCCTTGTTCTCCTTTGCATCTTATCACTGCTCGTCACGTTGGGACACCTTTCCGTTCGTACCACATACGTGCAGCGCCCGATGGGGGCTCTGCGGTGCTTTACAGAGAGAGATCGACTGCTAGAGAGATCGCCGAGCGTAGTGAAACATCGGGCGACGCATCGTGGAGAGCGAGACGATCTCCTGAGGCCCGGGACCGGGCACGATCGAGTTGACGCCGCAAGCGAGAGTGCCTACCGTGACGGCAAGGTGATCACTATGGCAAAGACGATCGTGCTTGCGCTTACGCTGACTCTGACCATCGGATTCGCAGTCGGCGCTCTCCCCGACTACGCCTACCCCACCGTCTGGGGCACCGTTGTGGGCGTCATCGATGGGAATCGCATCACCGTCCAGATTGTGGGCTCAACGGGGGGAGACTGGATCGTCGGGTCGACCGAAACCGTCCGCTATCTCGGTTCCTACGCGTCTGCTGTAGCCGAGACGCCGTGCGGAGCAGTCGCCGCCCAAGTCAACTACCAGATGACGTTCGGCCGGCTCGTGTACCTCGAGTTCGACCAAGTCCTACGCGATCCGGACGGCACCCTCGCCGCCTATGTCTACCTTGACGGCATCGGCTACTCGATGGTGAACGCGATGCTCGTTGCCATGGGCATCACGAAAGCGACGGTCGAGGAGCCGAACGCCCGGTACGCGAGCGTCTTCCTGGGCCTTGAGGCGGCGTCGATCCAGCTTCGCCTCGGCTGCCTGCCGCTGCCGTAAGACGTTACGGCTCCGGGCTCCAGTCGGGCGAGGTCCCGACGTCGGCAACACGAACGAACGTCCCGGTCGAGAGGCTGACGATGCAGATCATGTCTCGCCCGAGGTCGTCCGACTGGTAGGCGATGCGCGCTCCGTCAGGCGACCACGCCGGGTGGGTGTTGCGTCCGCTCTGCGTCGTCAGCCAGCGCAATCCAGTCCCGTCAGGCCGGACGATGCCGATGTGGGCATCGCCGGCGAACGCGATCCACTCACCGTCAGGCGACCAGCACGGCTTGGAGCCGACGACGTCGCCCACGTCGCGGATCTCGCCGGTCAGCACGTCGAGGACGAACATGGAATGCTGGTAATCGACGATGCGATCGAAGACGATCCGCCCTCCGTCGGGCGACCAGTCGAGTGAGGCAATGTCGCCGGGCAGACCGACGAACGGCCGCTGATCGGTACCGTCGGCATTCATGAGGTAGACCGCCGGAGCGCCATCCCGCACGCTCAAGAAGGCGATCGACGATCCATCCGGGCTCCACGTGGGCTCGAAGTCCTGCCCCGGGTTGTCGGTGAGCCGCGACAGCACCGCCCCGTCGGCGTTCACGACGAAGATGTCCGGAGCGTCACCCACCCAGCGAACGAACGCAATGCGCATGCCGTCGGGCGACCACGCGGGCGATGTGTCCACGGGACCCGCCGTGATGAGACGCGTCGTCGACGACGCCTCGTCCACAACGTACAGAGCGAGTCCGCTGCCGAACAGGCCGACGTAGGCAACTTCTCCGTGGCACGCGCTGGCGGCAGCCAGGCAGAGAAACAGCGCCGATACGGCCCACCGCGCGCTGCGTGACTTGCAGGATTGTCTCATCATGGCCCCCTTCGCGCTCACTTCTGCACCGCATCACTCTACCACGCACCAGGCACGCGGAGGAATCGCGATCACGCGCTGCCGAAAGCCAGTCGGCCCCTCCCGGATACACATCGGACGAGGTGAGTGATCGCCCGGCCGAACGCTCGCCGGGCTAGAAGATCTTCATCCGCAGGAAGGCGATGACGGCCACCGCGGACAGGGCGAACGAGACGCCCATCGTGATCCAGAACGCGTGCGGAGACTCCTGAAACGGAAGATGAACGTTCATCCCGAACGTGCTGGCGACGAGCGTCGGGAGCATCAGAACGATCGTGATCGACGCGAGGAACTTCATCACCGTGCTCACGTTGTTCGAGATGATCGAAGCAAACGCGTCCATCATCCCGGTCAGAATGT
>JBFYRA010000100.1:0-6681 GCA_041302485.1 Candidatus Bipolaricaulota bacterium | reverse complement strand
GTCTCCAGGAACTGCGCCTTGAACGGCAAGAAGTCGAGCTTGTAGTTCCCAAGCCCCACGCCAACCCACGGACTCGACTTCCACATCTCGATGCCGACCCACCAGTCCCACGTCCGCACGGCGCCGGAGTTGCCGCGCCAGATCTTGCCAATCCACGACGGCTCGCTCTCCGAGGCCGAGGTCTCGGCGGAAAGTCCGACGAGCGAGTTCAGCGGGCCGGACGGCGCCTCCACGAGATAGGCGAAGGCGAGGACGAGGAGCAGGGCAACGAGCCAGCGCCGGGCGCGGCGCAGCGGTTCAATCGGCCGGAAGATAAGACAGCCGACCACGAGAGCCGCGGCTGCCGCCACGAGCGCGACGTTTGCCCCCGCCTGGTCGAACAGGAGGAGCGCGCCGAAGTCGAACCCAAGGAGCGCGATCGCCACGGCGCGCAGTGCTTTGGAGCGAACGCGGACGATGAGGATGACGGCCGGGAAGAGGACGTAGGCGAGGAAGCCGGCGACGTATTCCTTGTTCCCGAGCGTCGAGATGACCTGCGACAGGCCCGTTCCCTGACTGGGGCCGCGCATCACGCCGGCATACTGCAACAGGCCGTACAGGGCGACGAGCGTCGCCGAGACGAGGAGGGATCCCAACAGGAGCGTCACGTCTCGCTTGTCGCGGACGGCGTTCATCACGACGAGCAGGAGCACGAAGAAGCTCACGAGGAGCACGAGGCTCTGCACGACGAAGCGTCCGTTCGTGGCGCCGAGCAGCGAGAAGAGCGACGCGGCGACGAGCGCGAGGAACGGCCAAGCGATCCACGGGACGCGCACGGTCCACGTCTTCTTCCGCCAGCCGTCGATGCCCCAGACGGCGACGAGAATCGAGACGAGCACAAGCGCGAGGATCGTCTTCGTGTAGCCGTACTCGGACGCGTTGGGAAGGATGAATAGCGGCAAGACGAAGAAAGAAACGGCGAGTCCGACCACGAGGAGTCGGTCGAGGCGCAGAGACGGACGACGCGACGTCCCTAGAGATCGAGCTGGAGATCCAGTCCCCGCCGCGCGCTTTCCCCTCGTCATGGCCGGATTATAGAGGCGCGTCGTTCGGCCCGGCAATGCCGGAACCGGCAGTGCCGGACGGCGAGCGCGCGGCGACGAAGCTCCACAAAGCGACGAGCGATCGCCACGTGCGTGGGTGCGCGACGAGGTGCGGCACCATGTTCCGCAGATGGTCGAGATCGGCCTTCTCCGCCGCGACGGCGAGCAGCTCGCGATGGTCGAGGATCTTCAGGACGTCCTTCCAGTCTGCGTCTTCGAGCGCATCGCGCACGGCGCGGGCGGCGGCGCCGAATCGCGTCTCCGGCCCCAGCAGACTCCGACAGAGCCGCTCGTAGCGCGCAAGCTCGGACGCGCGTGCGCCCGGATCTGCGGCTCGGGCCGCGGCCCGGCCGGCGAGGCGGGCGCAGAGCCCGCCGAAGTAGAGCCCGCCGCCCGACAGAGGTTTCACGTGCCCGGCCGCGTCGCCGACGAGCAGAACGTCGCGCGCCGTCGTGGGCTCGCTCGACGGCAGCGGAATCCGTCCCTTGACCTGCACGATGACACGATGGCGTGGGAAATGCCGCGCGAGGAGTTCGTGGAGACACGACGTGGGGTCGGCGTCGTCGCGCACGGCGAGTCCGATTCGCAGGCGGCCCGGCTGCGCCGGCACCGACCACGCGAAGAAGCCCGGTGCGACTGTGCGTCCCACGAACACGCGGACGACGTCGTCTTCCGGCTCCCGGCCTTCGGCCTCGGTCTCAACCTGAGCGGCGCGCAGCGAGGCGACGCGGCCTAGTCCGGCCCACGTCGCGACGCGGCTCTCCGGCCCGTCGGCACCGACGAGCACGCCGCCTCGCGCCGAGTCCGCGCCCGCGGGGCCGACGAAGCGCACGACTCCGTCTTCCCACGCTGTCGCCTCCGCGCCAAGGCGCACGTCGACCCCCGCGGCGCGAGCCCGTTCGAGGAGCTCGTTCTCGAGGATCGATCGGTCGATGACGAGCGCGCGCTCGGTCGTCGTCGAGACCGCGAGGGTCGTTCCGTCGGGAGTGTGGAGTGCGACGTCGCGGGGTCGGCGGACGACACACGCCGCGCTCGCGCCGAGGATCGACAGCGTCCGCGGACTCACGAGCCCGGCGCACGCGGTCGGCTCCTCGATCGTCGCGCGCGCTTCGAGCAAGAGCACGCGCGCGCCCGTTTCGGCGGCGATGCGCGCTGCGACGGCCCCCGCCGGTCCGCCCCCGACGACGACCGCGTCGAAGTCCTGCATGGCCTAGCGGCCCTCGACCTTCGGCTCGCGCGTCATGATCTCGTCCACAAGCGACAAGGCGTCGACGCCGCCTTCGAGCAGCCGGTCCACGGCCTCCGTGATCGGCATCTCGATCCGAAGTTCGCGCGCCATGTCGCGCACGATGCGCGTGGCGTAGACCCCCTCGGCGACCATCGCCATGTCAGCCAGGATGGCATCGAGGCGCTCGCCGCGCCCCAGGCGGACGCCGACGGCGCGATTGCGGCTGTGCTCGCTCGTGCACGTCGCCACGAGATCGCCGAGGCCCGACAGCCCGAAGAAGGTCGCGTCGCGGACGCCGAGCGACCTCCCGAAGCGCACCATCTCGGCGAGGCCACGTGTGATCAGCGCGCCGCGCGTGTTGTCGCCGTAGCCGAGCCCGTCCGCGATCCCGGTGGCGAGCGCGATGACGTTCTTCACCGCAGCGCAGTGCTCGACGCCGCGCAGATCGTCCGACAGGTAGACTCGAAAGCGGCGAGTTCCGACGGCGAGCTGAAGCGTGCGTCCGAGATCGAGGTCGTCGCCGGCGAGGACCACGGCCGTCGGCATGTCGCGCCCGACCTCCTCGGCGTGGCTCGGCCCGGAGAGCGCGAAGACCGAAGCCTCCGGAACCCGTGCCCTGAGCACGTCGGACATCGTGCGCCGCGTCGGCCGGTCGAGACCCTTCGCGAGGCTCACGAGTACCGGCCGCGGCGGGAGGAAGGGCGCGATCCGGTCGCACGTCTCGGCCATCGCGAACGACGGGACCGCGAAGAAGACGACGTCGCTCTGCGCCGCGAGGCCGAGATCGCCCGTGATCGCGAGCCGCTCGCTCGGGAGAGCCACTCCGGGCAGGTACTTCGCGTTCTCGCGCTCGCGAGCGATCGTCGCCGCGCGATCGGGGTCGCGGACCCACAGCGTCGTGTCGTGCCCGGCGCGGGCGAGGAGGCGAGAAAACGCCGTTCCCCAGCCCCCGGCGCCGACGACGCCGCACCTCATGGCGTGGGGGTTGGAGGCGTGCCGAGGTCGATCGGCATGACCGCGCCGGCGTGCTCCTGGATCCACTGGATGGCCGCCGCGAGCGGATCTTCGTCCGGTCCGACCTCGACGTCCGGCGCGAGCCCGACCTTGTTCACGACGCGGCCCGCCGGGGTGTAGTACTCGCCGGCCGTGATCTTCAGCGCGGAGCCGTCCGGAAAGTCGATCAGCTGCTGGAACACGCCCTTGCCGTACGACGTCTGACCGATCAGGACGCCCATGTTGTTGTCGCGAATCGCGCCGGCCGTGATCTCCGACGCGCTTGCGCTGCCGCGGTTGATCAACACGACGAGCGGCAGGTTCGGAACGCGGTTCCCTCTCGACCAGTAGAGCTTCTCTCCCGAAAGCCTGTCCTGCGTGCGCAAGACAATGCCCTCGTCGATGAACCGACTGGCGGCGGAGATGGCGGCGGGCATCAGTCCGCCCGGATCGTTCCGCAGGTCGAGAACGAGCCCGGTCATCGCCTCAAGGTCGAACGAACCGAGCGCCGTGTCGAGCAAGGCGACCGTGTCCGACTCGAACCGCAGGATGCGGATGTAGCCAATCGTCCCGTCGGCCAGCGTGCCGCTCGTCACGGGCTCGATCGTGATCTGCGCTCGGATGATCGGAATGTCGAGAATCGTTCCGTCCTCGTGGCGGATCGTGAGCGTCACCTGGGTTCCCGTCTCGCCGCGAATCCGGAAGCCGGCCTCGGACAGCGTGATCCCTTCGGTCGACTCCCCGTCAATCGCGAGAATCTTGTCGCCGGCAAGGATTCCGGCGGCCTCCGCCGGCGTGCCGACGAGCGGCGTGATCACCGACAGGACGCCATCCTCGATCGTGATCTCGATTCCGACGCCGCTGAACTCGCCTTCGAGACTCTCGTCGAACTGCGCTCGCTCCTCGGGATCGAGGAACTCGCTGTAGGGGTCGTTGAGCTGCTCAACAACGCCCTTCATCGCGCCGTAGAGGGCGGTCTGATCGTCGATCAGCTCCGTCTTGTAGAAGTAGCTCTGGACGTACTCGTAGATCTGGTACACGGGGTCGAACAGGTTTGCCGTGGTCTGTTGCTGCGAACCGCCCGTGCTGACGGCGCAGACGACCACGAAGGCCGGAACCAAGATCGAGACGACTCTCCGTACGAAGGTTCGCATCACGTGCCTCACCCCGCTTGGCTCGGATTGTACCCGCCGCCGAGCGGCGCCGGTAGAGGCTCCCGCGCTTCTCACGACGTCGCTTTGCTGCCGGCGCTGCCGCGGACGCTGACGTAGATGCCGACGAGGATGACCGCCGCGCCGAGCGCGCGCAGCCACGACAGTGTCTCGCCGAAGACGAGATACGCCAGGATCGCTGCGCCCACGGGCTCGCCCAGAATCAGCACCGACACCTTGGCCGCCGGAAGGTGGCGCAAGGCCCAGTTGAACGTCGAGTGTCCGAGGAGCTGAGGCCCGACGGCAAGCAGGCCGAGCCACACGTACGTGAGCGGCGGGAACCCCACGAGACGCACGCGCAGAGCCCAGCACGCGACGAGCGCGAGGACGGCCGCCGTGCCGTAGGTGATCGCCGTGTAGTCGACCAACGACAGGCGCTGCTGCAAGCGGCGGCCGATCAGGAAGTAGATCGCGGCGAACAGCCCGCCGCCGAGCGCCAGGAGGTCGCCGACCCACGCGCCGAGCGAGACGTCGCTCGAACCGACGAGCGCGCCGCCGGCGATCGCGATCCCGATTCCGAGTGCCGCGCGCGCGCCGACGCGCTCCCCGAGGAAGAGCGCGCCGCCGACCGCGACGAAGATCGGATGCGTGCTCACGAACAACACCGAACTCGCGACGGACGTGTGAGACAGGGACGTGATCCAGAGGACGAAGTGCAGGGCGAGCGCGGCGCCGCTCGCGATGCCCCAGACGAGGTCAGCGCGCCGCACAGTAGGCAGCGTGCCGCGCACGAGTGCGAGCGGCACGAGCACGAGCGACGCGAGGACGAGCCGCCACGCAGTCACGGCGAGCGGAAGAGCGCCCGTGGCGAGGCGCACAAGCACGCCGCCCGAAGACACCGCCGCGACGCCGAGCGCCATCCTGGCAAAGAACGAACCGCGGTTCTTCATCTCCTAGCCGGCCGCCTCGATCGCGCGCCGGATGTCCGGCAGCGCGCGCCGCGTCGCGGCGGCGCCGGCCTCGATCCCGCAGCCGACTCGGCTGTAGCTCGGGGGGTCGGCGGAGAAATCCGGGCGCACGCGGATGTCGGGCGGCGACGCCGCGAGCGCGACGTCGCAAAGCCGGCGCTGGAACACGGTCGACATCTGGAACAAGACGGCGAACACGCTCGGGTGGTACTTGCGGGCGCACGACTCGTCCGGGCGCGGGCTCTTCGCGATGCCGAGGCGGCGATCCTTTGTGCCGAAGTAGGGCAGTCCGGACATTCGGACCTCGGAGGGATCGACGAGCACGTCCACGGCGATGACCACGTCGGCGCCCATCTGCCGCACGACGTCGACCGGGAGAGGATTCGAGACGCCGCCGTCGATCAGCAGGCGATCGTTGAGCCAGACGGGCGTGAACAGGCCCGGCACCGAGAGGCTGGCCCGCACGGCGTCGACGAGACTGCCGTCGGTGACGGCATACGGCCGCCCCGACTCGAGGTCCGTCGTCAGCGCGGCGAACGGCCGCTCGAGCTCGCGGAACGTCTTCTCACCGAACGTGCGGCGCAGCGCCCGCACGACTTCGCCCCCCGACGTCCAGCCCGACCACGGGACGGTCGGGAGCATCGTCCGCACCGTGCGGAGAACCGACGTCGAGCCCCACTCGTCTTCGAGAACGTCGAGCGAGACGCCGCAGGCGTAGGCCCCGCCGACGTAGGCGCCCATGCTCGTCCCGGCGATCACGTCAGGCACGATCCCGTTCTGTTCGAGAACGCGCAGAGCCCCGATGTGCGCCGATCCGCGCGCGCCGCCGCTTGAGAGAGCCAGTCCGATCGTCGGTCCTGCCACCGCACCTCCGGAACGCATCCTAGCCTTCCGTGGGACGTGAGGCAAAAGGAGCCGTCGTGCGCGCAGCGAAAAGAAGAGCGGAGAGCGCGGGCCGCGCCCTCCGCATCCTCATCTCTCGGGTCGAGCTACTCGCTGATCGCTCCGACCGGGCACTGATCGACGGCGTCCTGGACGCAATCGTCGTCGGTGTCGGCGCCCGTAATCACGTAGGCCTTGCCGTCCGACTTCAGCTCGAAGACGTCCGGGCAGACCTGAACGCAAAGACCGCAGCCCACGCACATGTCTTGATCGACGACCGGCTTGGACATTGCTCCTCCTTCCTCGCGATGAGGTGGCGGAAGGATACTCCAGTCGCCGGGTACCGCCAACCGTTGCGCTCGTTTTGAGCGCTTGCG
>JBFYRA010000082.1:0-21658 GCA_041302485.1 Candidatus Bipolaricaulota bacterium | reverse complement strand
TGGAGAAGGCGACGAAGTAGACGGTGGCGCTCCCTTTGCCGGCAAAGTACAACAGCGCCGACGCGATGAGGATGAGCGCGAACGAGACGAGGGCCGTGCCCTTTGGCGTGATCTTGTCGGTCAGCCAACCGTAGAGCGGGCGCCCTGCGCCGTTGAACACGGCGAACAGAGACACCGCAATGGCCGCAGCTTCCGGCGTCAGCAGCGCGACCTCGCGGCCGACCGGGGCGGCGATGCCGATGGCCATAAGGCCGGCAAGGCAGCCGATGATGTACGAGCCCCACAGAGCGTAGAACGATGGTGTTCGAAGCATCTGTCCTCGATCGAGCTCGATTGCGGCCGCGCCCTTCGACTTGGGCCCCTTCCATCCGGTCGGCTTCCAGTCGGGACGTGGGTTCCTCAGGCCGAATGAAAGCCCGAGCAGGACGACAAGGAAGGCGACTCCGAAATAGGTGAAGGTTCTGGCGATGCCGACGGACGCCATCGCGATCGTCTTGGTCATCAGCGGAGCCATGAGCAGCGCCGAGAGTCCGAAGCCGGCGAGCGTGAGGCCGACGGCGAGGCCCTTCTTGTCCGGGAACCACTTCGCGGCCACGGCGATCGGACAACCGTAGAGGATCCCGACGCCCGAACCGCCGATCACGCCGTAGAAGATCGTGAGCCACAGGATGTTCGGCGCGAACCCTGCGAGGATCCATCCCGCACCGACCAGAACTGCGCCGAGGAGGCTCGTCTTCTTCGGCCCCCACGAAGCGACGAGGCCGCCGGCGAGCGCCATGAACAGGGCGAACAGCGCCAGGAACACCATGAATGGCAGCCCGGCCTGCGTCGCCGTGATACCCCACAGACTCTCGAGCGGCTTGCGGAACACGCTGAACGCGTACACAGCGCCGAGGCAGACATTCATCAGAAGCCCGACCAGGACGAAGATCCAGCGGCCGGCCTCCGGCTTCATCCCGAAGACCCTCTCCTCCGTCATACGATCCCTCCAAGCGGAGCGGGGACCCGAGGGCCCCCGCTCGCACGATTCGCTTCCGGGCCGTCCGCCACCGGACTAGCCCTTGTATCCGACGGCCTTCTTCAGTTCTTCGACCGTCTCCGGGTTGAGGAGCGTCGTCAGGTCGCCGACGGGTTCGTCGCGGACGAGTGCCTTCAAGATGCGGCGCATGATCTTGCCGCTACGCGTCTTGGGCACGTCGTGCGCGAAGATGATCTCTTCCGGCCGGCCCGTGGGTCCGATGACCCGGTTGACGGTTGCCAAGAGGTCCTTGCGGATCTCCTCCGACGGCTCGATCCCCCTGCGCAGGAGAACGAACGCCACCGGGACCTCGCCCTTCAGGTCGTGTGGCTTCGACACGACGGCCACTTCGCTGACCTTGTCATTCTGGGCCAGCGCGCTCTCGACTTCGGCGGTCGCCAGACGGTGTCCGGCGACGTTCATGACGTCGTCGACACGGCCCGTGATGCGGAAGTTGCCCATCTCGTCCTTGCGGGCGCCGTCGCTCGTGAAATAGCGCTCCGGGCCGTAGTCCGAGAAGTACTGGTTCTTGAAGCGGTCCATGTCGCCGTAGATGCCGCGCGTCAGGGCCGGCGGGAACGGGCTGAAGATCGCGAGGTAGCCGCCCTCGTTGACCTTCATGGATTGGCCGCCCGAGTCGAGGATGTCGCCGAGGACGCCGGGAAACCCGCGGCCGGCCACGGTCGGGATGAACGGCCCGATGCCGGGGAGGTTGTTGACCATGTTCGCGCCGGTCTCGGTCTGCCACCAGGTGTCGATGATCGGGCAGCGACCCTGTCCGATCTTCTCGAAGTACCACATCCATGCGTCGACATTGATCGGCTCGCCGACCGTGCCGAGGATGCGCAGGCTCGAGAGGTCGTACTTCGCCGGCCACTCGTCTCCTTGCTTGAGCAGCATGCGAATCAGGGTAGGGGCGGTGTAGAGCTGGGTGATCTTGTGCCGCTGGATCATGTCCCACATGCGACCGTAGTCGGGCATGTCGGGCGAGCCCTCGTAGATGAACGACGTGATGCCGTTCATCAGCGGGCCGTAATTGATGTACGTGTGGCCGGTGACCCAGCCCACGTCGGCCGTGCACCAGTAGATGTCGCCTGGATGCATGTCGAAGTTCCACTTGGCGGTCGCGTAGGACTGGACGGCGTAGCCACCGGTCGTGTGCATGATGCCCTTCGGCTTCCCCGTTGTGCCCGAGGTGTAGAGAAGGAACGACAGGTGTTCGGCGTCAAGCTCCTCGGCGGGGCAGTCGGCGGACGCTTTGGCGACGATGTCGTGGTACCAGACATCGCGGCCGGCCTTCATCGGCGCCGAGCCGTCGAGACGCTTCACGACGACGACCTTCTCGACCTTCGTCCCGTCGACGCCGGCGTCGGCCGCTTTCTTGAGGTCGATGGGCTTCCCGCGGCGGTAGTAGCCGTCTGCCGTGATGAGGACCTTCGCCCCGGCGTCTTCCATACGATCGCGCAGCGACTCCGGGCTGAAGGCGGAGAAGACGACGCTGTGCGCGGCGCCGATGCGGACGCAGGCCTGCATCGCGATGACGGCCTCGGGGATCATCGGCATGTAGATTCCGACGCGGTCGCCCTTCTTCACGCCGAGCGCCTTGAGGGCGTTCGCGAACTTGCCGACGCGCTCAAGCAGCTCCTTGTAGGTGATGCGAAGGCTCTTCTCCTCCACCGGCTCGGGTTCCCAGATCAGGGCGATGCGGTCGCCATGGCCGGCCAGGACGTGCCGATCGAGCGAGTTGTAGGACAGGTTCGTCTTGCCGCCGACGAACCACTTGTAGGCGGCGGGGGCGAAATCGTAGGCCTTGTCCCACTTCTTGAACCAATGCAGCTCGGCTGCTCGCTCGGACCAGAACGCGACGGGGTCCGCCGCGGCCTGCTTGTAGATTGCCTCGTCCGAGACCCACGCCAGCTTCTTCATCTCGTCCGTGGGCCAAAAGACGTTCTCGCGGGTTGGGTCTTTCTTGACCCACTTCTTCGCCTCCGACACGATGGAACCTCCTGTTGAGCGGTGTGAAAAGCGGGTCTGATGCTAGCCCAACGAGCTTCGCGCCGCAACGCTAGAGAGGCAGAGAAGGCGTGATCCGTACGAGGATCGGCGCGGCAAGCAAGATGCGGTACACGGGGACGCCGCGCGTGACGCGGCGGACGAACGCGGCGGTCTCTGGATATGGCGCCTCGCCTGTCTTGACCCACTGGTCCACGCGCGACGGCCCGGCGTTGTACGCAGCGAGCGCAAGGTTGACATCGCCGAAGCGATCGATGAGGTATCGCAGGTAGGCGACTCCCAGGCGCAGGTTCGTCTCGCGGTCGGTGAGGCCGGGCGCGACGAGGCCAATGCGGTCTGCGATCCAGGCCGCCGTCTCGGGCATGAGCTGCATCAGGCCGACGGCGCCGCGCGGCGAGACGGCGTCAGCGTGAAAGCGGCTCTCGGCTCGAACCAGGGAGCAGACGAGGGCGGGATCGAGTGCGGCCGCCTCCGCATGGGCGCGGACGAGGTCGAGCCGCTCGCACGGGTAGAGAACGCGAAGGACGACGACGCAGGCGTAGATCGAGAGGAGCCCGGCCGCGATGCCGACCCCCCATCGTCGCCAGCCGGTCCGCCGCGCCATGGGCTCATGATACGGGAATCCCTATCATGCGCTCGCGGCAAGGGCAGCGGACGCATTCAAGCAAGTCGTGTTGTTCGAGTTTCCCGGGCCCGAGACGTATGCTGTGGGTGTTGTGACGAACGAGAATCCCGGCAAGCTGCGGGGCGCCGTCAGCGAGGAGTGCGTCATCGTCTACCTTCCCAACGCTCCGAATCCGCCAAGCGGGAGGGTGTTTGTCGTGCCGCGCAGGCGGCTGACGCCGCTCGACGTGTCGGTCGAGGATGCGGTGTCGGTGTTCGTGTCGAGCGGCGCGGTGGTCGAGGGCGGCATCGGGTCGGAGGAAAGCGAGGCGCGAGCGGGGAAGTCCCGCCGGTTCGGCGAAGGTAGGGGACGCACGGCTCGATGTGGTGGTGCTGCGAGGCGCGAGCGCGGCGAGGGGGAGTAGGCATGTCGCTGTTCAAAGAGCGGCAGTACCTGAGGATCCGAGTCGATCGCGAGGCCGACGACAGCCTGTGGATGAAGTGCAAGTCGTGCGGCGAGCTCGTGTTCAAGAGGCGCGTCCGCGAGAACAACAACGTCTGTCCGAACTGCGGCGAGTACTTCTTCCTCACCGCGCAGGAGCGGATCGATTCGCTCGTCAATCCGGGCTCGTTCGAGAACCTGACCGAGCGGATTGTGACTGACGACCCGCTCGGGTTCGTCGACAGCCAGCCGTACAGCGAGCGACTGCGCGAGGCGCAGGAGAAGACGGGTCTCCTCGACGCGATTGTCATCGGGCGCGGAGCGATCGAGGCCATTCCGGTGGTTGTCGCCGTGATGGACTTCCGATTCATCGGCGGGAGCATGGGGTCGGTGATGGGCGAGCTGATCTGTCGCGCCATGGAGACCGCGATTGCCGAGCGGCGGGCGTTCATCCTCGTGTCGTCGTCCGGCGGGGCGCGAATCCAAGAGGGGATGCTCTCGTTGCTCCAGATGGCGAAGACCGTCACGGTGCGGCGACGACTTGCCGAGGCACGACTGCCGTTCGTATCGGTGATGACGTACCCGACGTCGGGCGGGGTTCAGGCGTCGATTGCCTCGCTCGGCGACGTTCTCATCGCTGAGAAAGGAGCCCTGATCGGGTTCGCCGGGCGGCGCGTGATCCAGCAGACGATCTCGCAGGATCTGCCGGACCACTTCCAGACGGAGACGTTCGCGCTCGAGCGAGGCCAGATCGACCGCGTCGTGCGGCGCGAAGAGCTGCGAGAGGAACTCGCTCTAGCCCTCGGGTTCTTCTGCGTGGGGGTGCGATGAGCGACGAACGCACGTTGGACCTCCTCGAGGCGAAGATCGAGGAGCTGAGGCAGCTCAACGCCGTTGAGGGGATCGACCTTTCGAAAGAGATTGTCCGGCTCGAGGAGAAGCTAACTCACCTTCGACAGAAGCTCTACGCGAACCTCTCCGATTGGGAGCGCGTGAAGCTGGCGCGGCACCCCAAGCGGCCCTACGCGCTCGATTACCTCGGCACTGCGTTCGAGGGGTTCTACGAACTGCGTGGCGACCGAGTCACGGGCGACGACCGTGCGCTGTTGGCCGGGCTGGCGAAGCTTGAAGGACGCTCGGTTGTCGTGCTCGCGCAGCAGAAGGGGCGTACGACGGAAGAGAACAAGGAGCGGTTCTTTGGGATGCCTCGGCCGCAGGGCTTCCGCAAGGCGCGGCGGGCGATCGAGATGGCCGACCGCTTCGGCTTTCCGATTGTCTCGCTGATCGACACGCCGGGCGCCTATCCCGGGCTCGAAGCGGAGGAACAGAACATCGGCGCGACGATCGCCGAGAGCCTTCAGGCGATGGCCGGCGTGCGTGTCCCGACGATCGCCGTCGTCATCGGAGAAGGCGGGTCCGGCGGCGCACTGGCGATCGGCCTCGCCGACTGCGTCCTCATGCTCGAGAACGCGATCTTCTCGGTGATCACGCCGGAAGGCGCCGCATCCATCCTCTGGAAGGACAAGGAGAAGACGAAGCAGGCTGCGGCGGCGCTGCAGATGACGGCGGACCGGCTCACGGCCCTCGGGCTGATCGACGGGATCGTCCCCGAGCCGATTGGCGGCGCCCACAGGGACGCGGCCAAGACTTCTGCGGCGCTGAAGGCGGAACTCATCCGACGCTTTGCCGAACTCGACGCGATGTCGCTCGACGAGAGGCTCGCGAAGCGGTTCTCGCGCTACCGGGGGATCGGCCGGTTCCGCGCGGCGCCGGTGGAGCCGGCGGAGCCTGCTCCGCAGATTGTGCCGCCGGGCGATGAAGCCCAGGCGACGTAGGGGCTACTCCGCGCGTGCGCCGTCGCTCAGTTCGCCGACATGCCGGAAGGCGGCGTACGTCATCACGATCGAGATCGAGTACAGCGCGGCCGTGATCGCGAACAGCGGCGTGAATCCCGATGCGACCTGGATGTAGCCGCTGATCCAGGCTGAGATCGCCCATCCGGCATTCCACGCGAGCATCAATAGACTCGCGGCGAGCGGCCGGACGGTTGTCGGGACGATGCCCATCGAGTAGGCGGCAAACACCGGCGCACTCATGTTCATCAGCGCCGTCCGCACGAGGAAGCTTCCGGCCGACGCGCCGAAGACCGGCACGAGGCCCATCGCCAACAAGAGCGGGATCGACAGGGACTGACTGAGGACGATCGCCCGGACCTTGCCCAGCTTCCCTGCGACCCACGGCGCCAGGATGCCGGCGCACCCGGTGAGCAGCGACGAGACAGCGAACACGAGGCCGAGCGTCGCGTCGGACGCGCCGAACCGCACCTTGAAGAACACGTTGAGGAACGGCATCGTCATTCCGGCGCCGAGTGCCCCGACGAGCTGGATCGCAACGAGCTTGGAGAGAAGAGGCCGGAAGGGTCGCCAGTGCCCGCGCGCCGGGGCGTCGGCGTGGAGCTGAGGAGACATGCCGCGCAGACGGAAGATCGGGACGAACGCCGCCGTGGCGACCGCCGTCGCGACCAAGAGGACGCCGCGATAGCCGGCGCTGGTTCCGGTAGCTCCGTGGCCGAAGACCCGCGTCAGTTGCCCTCCGAGCACGCTTGCGACGACCGACGCGAACGTCGTGAGCGCGAACTGGACTCCGAACAGGTGCGTGCGCGTCCCTTCGTGGCTCGCCGACACCATCAGCGGCGACGACACCACGAAGAGCAGCACGCTGCCAAGTCCCGAGACGATCGAGCCTGCGATCAGAATCGGGCGCGAGGGGAACAGCACCCATGCCAGCTGAGCGAGGACATACACGGCGAGCCCGACGAGGAGTGCGCGCCGAAACCCCAGTCGGGGCAAGAGGATGCCTGCTGGAACGGCCGCCGCCGCGATGACGAACGATGGCAGGCTCGCCAGCAGGGCGACGAACGCCTGGTCGTAGCCGAGCGACAGGACGTAGAGGTTGAACAGGAGGTAGAGGAGGCCGGTCGAGAACGAAACAAAGAGCGAGCTGACGAGATACAGCCGAGCATCGGTCGAGAAAGCTCGTAGAGCTGTGGCGTAGTCGCGCAGCATGCGCAGGACCTCCGAATCCTAGGCCGCCAGGATGTCCTTGGCCCGTCGCACGATCGTCTCGGCGGTAAGACCAACTCTGGCGAAGACCTCCGGGCCGGGCGCACTCGCTCCGAAGCGGTCGACGCCGAGGGTGACGCCTCGGTCGCCGGCATAGCGTTCCCATCCGACGGTTCGGCCGGCCTCAACGGTCACGCGCGCGGTGACCTCGGGAGGCAGGACGCTCGTGCGGTAGGAGTCTGCTTGGGCCTCGAACAACTCCTGGCTTGGCATCGAGACGAGGCGAACGCGTAGTCCGTCGGCGGCGAGCTGACGAGCCGCATCCAACGCCAGCGAAACCTCCGAGCCCGAGGCGATGAGGAGTAGTTCTGGCGACGGAGACGACTGCCACAGGGCATACGCGCCGCGGCGGACCCCATCGGCAGGTGCCATCTCGGTGCGGTCGAACGTGGGCAGCGCCTGCCGCGAAAGCACGAGGACCGACGGGCCGTCGGCACGCTCGACGGCAAGGCGCCACGACTCGACCGTCTCGTTCGCGTCGGCCGGGCGCAACACGAGGAGATTCGGGATCAGACGCATGCTGGCCGTCTGCTCGATCGGCTGGTGCGTGGGCCCGTCTTCCCCGACGCCGATCGAGTCGTGCGTGAAGATGTACACGACGCGATGGCCGGCGAGCGCGGCGAGCCTCAACGCCGGGCGGAGGTAGTCGGAGAACACGAGGAAGGTGGACGCATACGGCAGGATCCCGCCGTGGGCGGCCATCCCGTTGACGATCGCCCCCATCGCATGCTCGCGCACACCGAAGTGTAGATTCCGACCGGCATAGTCCCACGTCGGGCCGATCGCTCCCTGGACGGCGGACGGCCGCGCCGTGGGAGGCGCGAAGTCCCCCCGGCTTTCGAGCGACGTCAATGTGGACGGGTTCAGATCGGCCGAGCCGCCGATCAGCTCGGGCACGGACGCCGCAAGCGCCTGGAGGGTTTCCTCCGACGCCTTCCGTGTCGCGAGTCCCTTCGCGCTGGCGGCGAAGTGCGGAAGACTGCGATCCCACCCTTCTGGAAGACGCCCGGCGAGCCGACGTTCGAATTCGCGTGCGAGGTCGGGATGGGCGCGGCGGTAGGCGTCAAAGCGCGCCGTCCAGGCGGCATGCGTTCTGGCTTCGCTTTCGGCAAGCTCGCGGTAGTGCGCCCGAACGTCCTCCGGAACGAGGAATGGCGGCGACTCCGGCCAGCCGAGTGCGCGCTTCGCTGCGGCGGTCTCTTCTTGACCCAGAGGCGATCCATGAGCGCCGTACGTGTTCTGGCGGTGCGGTGCGCCGTACCCAATCACGGTCTTCACGACGATGAGGTGCGGCCGATCGTCAATCGACACGGCCGATCGGAGAGCTGCCTCGATGGCGTCGAGATCGTTGCCGTCTCTCACGGTCGCGACCGACCATCCCGCGGCCTCGAAGCGTGCGACGACATCTTCTGACGTCGACAGGGACGTGGATCCGGCGAGGCAGATGTCGTTGGAATCGTAGACGACGACAAGCCTTCCCAGACGGAGGTGGCCGGCGAGAGCACAGGCCTCGTAGGAGACGCCCTCCATGAGGTCTCCGTCCCCGGCGAGCACGAACGTGCGATGGTCTACGATCTGATGCCCCGGGCGGTTGAAGACGGCCGCAAGGTGGCGCTCGGCGATTGCGAGGCCGACGGCGTTGGCGATCCCTTGGCCGAGAGGGCCGGTCGTCACCTCGACGCCCGGCGTGAGGTGGCTCTCCGGATGCCCGGGCGCCTTGCTCCCCCACTGGCGGAACGCCTTCAGTTCGTCCAGGGAAAGGTCGTAGCCCGACAGGTGAAGAAGCGCATAGAGGAGAGCTGAGCCGTGTCCGGCCGAGAGCACGAAGCGGTCTCGGTCCGGCCAGCGTGGGTCCGCGGGGTCGTGGCGCAGAGCGCGCGACCAGATGGCATAGGCGGCCGGCGCGGCGCCGAGCGGCAGACCGGGGTGGCCCGAGTTTGCCGCCTCCACCGCGTCGACCGCCAGGAACCGCACGGCATTCACACAGCGGGCTTCGATGTTCGTCTTCTTGTCCATTCCGTCTCCTGCGCGAGCGCCGCGCGTGCGTCACTTTCCCTGCGTCGGTTGCGGTTGTCAAGGATCGGAGCGGATTGGCCGATCGAGGTCCCGCGGGTAGACTTCCGCGTCGAAGGGTTGACGCTCAGGGAGGTGCCCACCTATGCCGTTCCTCGGAGGAACCGCACTCAGAGATGCTTACAGCCGCGCGCAGCGCGGCGGTTACGCCTACATGGCGAACAACATCGCCGAGTCCAACACGCTGCTCGGACTCCTCGACGCCTACACCGAAGCGAAGTCCGACCTCTTGCTCCAGATCAGTCCGGGAGCGGCGAAGTATGCCGGGGGAGGAGACAAACTGGCCGGGCTGCGCGCGCTGTCGGGACTCATCAGCACGCTCGCAGCAAGCCGTCCGATCGGCGTCTATCTGAACCTCGATCACTTCACCACGAAGGAACTCGCGCTCGTCGAGGTCGCGATTCAGGAACGCCTCGTGTCGTCGATCATGATCGACGCGTCGGCCGAGTCGTTCGAAGCGAACGTCCGTGCGAGCGCCGAGGTTGTCCGGATGGCTAAGGGGAGCGGGATTCTCGTCGAGGCTGAGCTTGGCAAGATCCGCGGTGTCGAGGACGAAATCGCCTCGGACGACGCGTTCTACACCAACCCTGACGAGGCGGTCGAGTTCGTCCGTGCGTCGGGTGCCGACCTGCTAGCGATCTCGATCGGGACCGAGCACGGGGTTTCGAAAGGTCGGAAGATCGAACTCCGCGTCGACCTGGCGCAGGCGATTCAGCAGAAGCTCACGAGCGCCGGCCTCGAAACGCCTCTCGTCTTGCACGGCTCGTCGGGGCTCCTACCGAAACAGGTCCGGGACGCGATCCGGTACGGAGTCTGCAAACTAAACAAGGACACGCACTACCAGTACGTCTACAGCCGCGCGGCGTGCGAGTTCTACCTGAAGAACTCGCGCGCGATCATGCCGCCGGAGGGAGTCGAAGACGACATCGTCGACCTCTTCTCGACGAGCGACTGGAGCCCGGACAAGAAGCTGTTCGACCCGCGTGTGGCTGGGAAGCTCGTTCAGGAAAAGATCAAGTGGATCGCGGGCGCGCTTCTCGCTCAGGGCGGCAGCGCCGGGCACGCCAACCCGGCCGATCCCGGTCCGGCGAAGCGCTAGGACGCGCAGTCACTACGCGTCGAGCCAGTTAGCCGGACTTCGGCAGCTCGACCTCGCGCAGGTATGTGGCCGCGCTCTCGGGCGGCATCGGGTTGATGTAGAAGCCCGTCCCCCACTCGAATCCGGCGACCTGCGTCAGGCGCGGTAGAATCGCAATCCGCCAATGGTAGTCGTATGGCAGGGTGGACCAGTACCCCGGTCGCCCCGGACGTCCCACCGGATTCGGCGCGGTCTTCAGGACGAAGTTGTACGGCACATCGCCGAGCAGCGCCTTCAGTCGGCCGAGCGTACGGATCAGCGTGCGCGCGAGGCCGAAGCGCTGTTCCGTCGACAGCGTCGTGAAGTCGTGCGAGTGGGTCTTCGGGTAGACGACGAGCTCAAACGGGAAGCGGGAGTCGTAGGGCGCCCAAACGACGTGGCCGTCGACCTCTTCGACGATCCGCTCGCCGCTGCGGATCTCGCCGAGCATCACGTCGCAGTACAGGCACCGCTCCTTCTTCTCGTAGTACGCCCGCGCCGTAATGAGAGAACTGCGGACCTCCTGAGGAACGATCGGCGTCGCGATGATCTGCGAGTGCGGGTGAGCGAGCGAAGCGCCGGCCTCCTTGCCGTGGTTCTTGAACAGGAGAACGTAGCGGAACCACGGGTTCCGCATGAGGTCGACGAGGCGCGCGATGTACGCGTCGACGACGAGCTTCATCTGCTCCTCGGCCATGTCGGCGATGCCGCAATCGTGGTCGGGGGTCTCGATCAGCACCTCGTGAGCGCCGACGCCGTGCATCCGGTCGAACACGCCGTCGACGGACTCGCGCCCGAGTTCGTGGTAGTCCTGGAGCGCGGGGAACTTGTTCGGGATCACGCGGACGCTCCATCCGGCGGGGGATGGGATCCGGAAGATCTCGGGCGGCGTCATGTGCTCGTTTCCTGAGCAGAACGGGCACGTGGTCGGCTTGTCGCCCGGCGCCTTCGGCGCCGGCTTGCGTTCGAAGTCCGAGGGTCGCTTGGCGCGCTCCGGCGCGACGATAACCCAGCGACTGCTTGTCGGTCCGCGGCGTAGCTCTGGCATAATCCCTCTGTTTCCGTATCTGTGAGTCCGCACATTGTACTCGCGCCGGCACGCGCGCTCACCCGACCGATGCAGCAGTTGACGCGATCCCATCGGAGGCCGATACTTTCTTCTGGAGGTGAAGAAATGCGAATCCTATTTGTCGCCGCCGAGGTTGCCCCGTTCGCCAAGACGGGCGGCCTGGCGGATGTAGCTCTTGCCCTGCCGAGGGCGCTTGCCTCTCAAGGGGCTGACGTTCTCGTCGTGATGCCGAAGCATCGCTCGGTGGCCGCGAAGGCCGAACTGAAAGAAGCCGCGCGGTTTGCGGTTGTCGTCGGAAGCCAGACGAAGGAGTGCATCGCCTACCGCGGAGTGCTCCCGGACAGCAAGGTGCCGATCTACTTCCTCGGGAACGATCCGTACTTCGATCGCCCGGGGATCTACGGCGAGGGCGGGGAGTATCCCGATGCGCTGGAGCGCTTCACGTTCCTGTCTCGCGGCGCGCTCGAGTTGTGCGAAGCGCTCGGGTGGTCGCCCGACGTCGTTCACGCGAACGATTGGCACGCGGCGCTCCTTCCCGCGTTCGTGAAGAACCTCGGGCTCGCACGGACGAAGAAGGCGAAGACCGTTCTCACGATCCACAACCTCGCCTACCAGGGCGTGTTCTCGCGCGCGCAGGCCGGGGCGATCGGGCTTGAGGGTGCGGCGCTCGAGCCGTATCTGCGGGGCGATCAGCTGAACCTGTTGCGCGGTGGTATCCTGACAGCCGACCTCGTGAACACCGTGTCTCCGACGTACGCGGAAGAGATCCTCGAGCACGGCGACGGGCTCGAGAGCGAGCTTCGGAGCCGAGCAGGCGCCCTCTACGGCGTCTTGAACGGCATCGACGAGACGGTGTGGAACCCGGGGCGAGACACGCTGCTCTGGGCGACGTACACGCGCAAGAACCTGGCAGGGAAGGCGCAGAACAAGGCTCTGCTGCAGAAGGAGCTTGGCCTCGAGGTGGATGCGCGCGCACCGCTCGTCGGCGCCATCTCGCGCCTGGCGGAGCAGAAGGGCTTCGACCTCATCATGCCGGCGTTTGACCGGCTGCTCGAGCTCGGAGTGCAGTTCGTGGTGTTAGGAACTGGTGCGCCGGAGTATGAGCGCTTCTTCCGCGAGGCGGCCGAGCAGAAGCGCGGACGGGTCGCGGCGCTGATCACGTTCTCCGAAGAGTGGGCGCACCGGATCGAGGCGGCGTCGGACATCTTCTTGATGCCATCGCGATTCGAGCCCTGCGGTCTGAACCAGCAGTACTCGCTCACCTACGGCACGGTTCCCGTCGTCCGGGCGACCGGCGGACTGCGCGACACGATCGTCGACGTCGGTGCGGACAAGCGCCGCGGCAACGGGTTCTCGTTCGAGGCGTACACGGCCGAGGAAATGCTCGGTGCGCTCGGGCGGGCGGTCAGTCTGTATCGCGACGACCCTCGTGGCTGGCTCGATGTCGTGCAGCGAGGCATGAGTCAGGACCTCTCGTGGGAGACCTCAGCCAAGGCATACCGCGACCTGTACCGCAAGCTCGGTCGTTAGGCTCCCCGCGGCGCTAGCTGCCGGAAGCGCTGGAACGGCGTTCCTCTGCGATGAGCGTGCCGAGCGGCGGGAGATGGGCGACGCGCGGCAGCGTCTGGCCGGAGAGCGCATCGACGTACGGGCCTCCGTCCTCGAGAAGGACGGAGGCCTCGTCCTTTGCGTGGGCGTTCAGCGCGACGAGCACGCGGTCGCCGGGAAGCTCGCGGCGGAAGACAAGCAGGCGTCCCGCGGCGGATACCGGAACCACAGCGCCGCGACGCAGCGCCGGGAGCCTGCGGCGGAGCGCGACGAGGTCGCGGACGCGACCGAGCAAGGCGCGATCCCACTCCGCCTTGTCCCACGGGAAACAGCGCCGGTTGTCCGGGTCCTCGCCGCCCTCCATGCCGATCTCGTCTCCGTAGTAGAGGGCAGGTGCGCCGGGAAACGTCAAGAGGAACGTGGTCGCAAGAAGGAGCTTCTTCTTGTCTCCGCCGCAGAGCGTCAGGAATCGAGGCTTGTCGTGACTCCCGAGAAGCGTCATCGAGGAGAAGTTGCCTGCTTCGGTGTAGCTCTTCCAGACGGAACGGACGGCGGCGGCGAACCGAGCGGCATCCCACGTTCCCTCCGCGATGAACGCGACGAGGCGCTCCCACAGTTTGTAGTGCATGACGCCGTCCAGCGCGTCATGGCGGAACCAAGGCGTCCCGAGCCCCATGACCTCGCCCAGCACGTAGGCATCGGGACTCTCAGCTTTCGTTGCCCGATCGATTTCGCGCATGAAGTCGGGCGGCAGGTACTCGGTTGTGTCGAGACGCCATCCGTCGATGCCATGCTCGCGGATCCAGTAGCGGACCACGGAGAGCAAGTACTCGTGAACGTCGCGGTTCGTGTGGTTCCACTCAGGCATGGTCGGGACGCCGGCCCAACAGGCGTAGTTCGGGTCAGGCTTCGTGACGACTCGGTCGCCATCGACGCTGAACCAATTCCAGTAGTCCGAGTCTCGGCCGCGCTGGATGACGTCAGCGAAGAAGGGGTGCTTGTCGCTCGCGTGGTTGAACACGCCGTCGAGCACGATCCGCATCCCGCGTGCCCGCAGAGCCCCGATCAGGCGGTCGAGAGCCGCGTTGCCGCCGAGCGTGGGGTCGACGTGGAAGTAGTCCTCCGTGTCGTAGCGATGGTACGAGGATGCGGTGAAGATGGGTGTCAGGTAGAGCGCGGTGACCCCGAGATCCTCGAGGTAGGGGAGCGCAGCGCGCACGCCGTCGAGATCGCCGCCGCAGAGCCGGCGCGTCGCGCTCGATCCCTCCTCGGGCCAGGACTCCTCCGCGCGGCGGAAGCGGTCAGGGAAGATCTGGTAGAAGATGGCGTCAGGCACCCATGAGGGAACGAGTCGCGACATGAGATCCCCTTTCTACAGTCCGGTGAGACAGAGCACGGCGGTGCCGTACGGCCCGATCACGAGCGGTGGGGAGCTCACCGATCCGTCGGTGCCCGCTCGAATGAACACCGGGAGTCGGTTCCCAACGAGATCGCGAGCCAGGAAGGAGCCGGCCGGGAGCGACGGGGCACGCACAGACGCCGCCTGGGCAATCGGAGAGACGTTGTGGAGGACGAGCACGATGTCGTCGTTGCTGGCGCGTACGTAGCCGAGAAGGGATGCCGCGCCCGCGTCGATCAACTCTGTCGTGCCGACGCGCAGCGCCGGGTGCGCCTCGCGAAGTCGGATGAAGCGTCGATAGTGCGAGAGGAGAGACGCCGGATCGGCCGACTGCTCGGCCACCGTGCGCAGCGCGGCGTCCGCGGCGAGAGGTTCCCACGGGATGCCTGACGTGAACCCGGCTCCCGGACCGCCGACCCACTGCATCGGTACGCGGATGCGCTCGTCGGGTTTCGTCCCGGTCATCCCAATCTCCTCGCCGTAGTAGAGAAACGGCGTGCCCGGGAGGGTCAGCAGAATGGCGGCGGCAAGCTTGGCCCGGGCGGCGTTGCCGAGCAGGCGACTCATCGCGCGGTCCTGGTCGTGGTTCGACAAGAACGTCGCGAACGCGCCGTCCGGATAGACACGGAGCACGCGCGAGAGCGCGTCGCGGATGCGCGCAGCAGACCCGTCTCGCACTCCGGACAGCACGGCATCCGCCAGGGAGAACTCGAATCCCTGGTCGATGCCGCTCCCGACGTACTTGGCGATCGTCTCCGGTTCGGACCACACCTCGCCGACGACGTAGGCGTTCGGCGACCAGGTCTGCACCGCGGCGCGGAACTCGGCGAGCCAGTCGCGGGTCGCTTGGGTGTCCTCCTGTGCGGCTCCCTCCTCGACAAGATGGCGCGCCGCGTCGAGCCGGAACCCGTCCACCCTGCGGTCGACCAGCCACGTTTGCGCGATCTCCAGCATGCGCGCCGTCACGTCGGGATTCCGGTAGTTGAGGTCGGGCATGCCTGACCAGAAGAGCCCGTAGTAGAACGCGCCGCCGCGCGCGTGCCAGACCTGCTGGCCCCACGGCCCCGCATATCCTGGGTTGACGTCCGACCAGATGTACCCATCCCGCGCAGAACTCGTGCGGCTGAGCGACGAGAAGAACCACGGGTGCAGGATCGACGTGTGGTTCAAAACGAGGTCGAGGATGACATGTATGCCCCGGCGATGCGCCTCGTCGATGAGACGGGCGAAGTCGTCGCCCGTCCCGTAGTCGGCGTCGATCTTCAGGTAGTCCGTGACGTCGTAGCCGTGGTAGCTCGGCGACTCCATGATCGGCATGAGCCAGAGGGCGGTGACCCCCAAGTCGTCGCTCGTCGCGGAATTCCCATCGTTGAGGTAGTCGAGCCGGTCGATGAGCCCGGCCAGGTCGCCCTTCCCGTCTCCGTTCGAGTCTTGGAAACTGCGGACGAAGACCTCGTAGAAGACAGCGTCACGCCACCACGGCGTCTCGGCGCCGGCCGCCGCGCCGAGTGCTACGAGGAGCGCGAGCGCCAGGGCGGCGCGCCTCATTCCTTCACGCCTCCGCGGGTGAGCCCGGAGACGAGAGAGCGTTGGGCGACAATGAACACGCCAAGGAATGGGAGAGCGGAGATGACGGCGCCGGCCGAGAACAGGGCCCAGCGGTTGCCGTAGTTGTCGGAGATGAGCACGCGCAGCCCGACGGGGATCGTCTGCTGTTCGACCGTGCGCAGGAGTACGCTGGCGATCAGGAAGTCGGAGTAGATCGAGATGAAGGTCAGGACGAAGATCGTCGCCAGGATCGGACGGACGAGAGGCAGGACGATCTTCGTGAACGCCTGGAACGGCGTCGCTCCGTCGACCTTGGCCGACTCCTCAAGCGACCGCGGAATCGTGTCGAAATAGCCCTTCATGAGCCACGTGTTGAAGCCCATCGCTCCGCCGAGATAGATCATGATGAGCCCGGTGTGCGTGTTCATGCCGGCGAAGGGGAAGAACTTGCCCATCGTCAGGAGCAGCACGTAGAGGGCGACGATGGCCAGCATCTGCGGGAACATCTGGACGAGAAGGAGCCCAAGAAGCCCGACGCGTCGTCCCTTGAAGCGGAACCGCGAGAAGGAGTACGCCGCCAGAGCGGTGAGCGCCACGACGAGTGCCGAGGTGATGAACGAGATCTTGACGCTATTCCAGAGCCAGATGCCGAACTTGTACTGCGGACTCGTGAACAAGGTCTTGTAGTTCTCGAGCGTAGGATTCGGCGGGATGAGCTTCTGAAACTGCATGCTCTGCGTGGCGTTGAATGATCCCGAGAGAACCCACAGGAACGGGAACAGGGCGAACGCGACGGCAAGGAGCAGCAGGCCGTGGCGGACCACGCTGCCGAACCGCGTGTGCCTGCTATACATTCTTGCTCAACTCCTCGAGCGTTCCCGTCATCCGGAAGTTGATCGCACTGATCGTGGCGATCACGAGGAAGATCACGACGGAGACGGCACAAGCAAGCCCCAGTTGGTTGCCGCGTTGCCCTTCGAACGACAGGCGATACGTGTAGCTGAGGAGGATGTCCGTCGCTCCGGCCGGCGTGACGGCGTTGGGAATGACGGGGCGTCCTTGTGTCAGGAGATAAATCAGGTTGAAGTTGTTAAAGTTAAAGGCAAAACTTCCGATCAGGAGGGGGGCCAGCGGCATGAGGAGCATCGGCAATGTGATCTTGCGGAACTGCTGCCAGCGGCTTGCCCCATCGACATACGACGCCTCGTAGAGCTCGTGCGGGATCGACTGCAGGGCGCCGAGTGCAACGATCATCATGTACGGGTAGCCAAGCCACAGGTTGACGAGCAGGCATGCCGCCTTGGCAACCCACGGGTCCTCAAGCCACGGGACGCGTCCACCTACGCCAAACACCGACATCAGCATTTGATTGATGACGCCGAAATTCTGGTTCAGCATGCCGCGCCACACGAGGATCGTGACGAACGACGGAATCGCGTACGGGACAATGGCTAGAACTCGGTAGAGCGTGCGCAGGCGCAAGTGAGGGTCATTGAGGAGCAAAGCCAAGCCGAGACCGAGCGTGAAAGACAGAGCGACCGACAGCGTGGCGAAGGCGATCGTCCAGAGGAAGACGCGCAGGAATGGCCCGGAGATCTGCGGATTCGTCGCGAGGCGAACGTAGTTGGCAAACCCGATCCAGACTCGGTATCCAGGATAGATCTCCTCGCCGTTCGTGGACGTGAAGATGCCCTGGGCTGCTGTGTAGGCCATGCCGGTCTCGAGGTCGGCCATCGTCTCGGTCGCGGCATCGTACGCGTACTTCGGCATCCGGACCCTGAACTCCGAGAGGCTGTCGATGCCAAGTGTCAAGGCGTCGTACCGGACCCGGATCTCCTCCAGAGTTGGCAAGAGCGCGACGATATCCCGCGTCGCAAGGGCGCGGTACTCGGTCTCGCGACCCGCCTCTTCGGTCACGACTCGGTCCGGCTGTCCGTCCGCCGTGTCGTCGATCAGACGTGGGTCCGCGAGATCCACCGGCGACGCCTTGCCGTCGATGACAAGGAGCGTCTCGCGACCCTGGAGTACGAACGCCAAGACTCCCGCTGGGCTCTGAAACGCTCGATAGGCATACCGTTCCGCGTTCGGTGGAGCGTACGTGCGGTCGAGAAGCTGCTCGATCGCCTGGCTCTTCGAGAGCATGTGGCCCGTTCCCAGATTCGTCAACGACCCGAGGAACGTGTAGCCGATGGGGTAGAGAACCATCACGAACAGGAACAGGAGGCCGGGCACGAGCCATCGGATCGGATACCGCCGCTTGGAGAGGAAGATGTAGCTGATGATTCCAGCCGCCACGACGGGCAGGGCGGCGAGGGCATACGATCCGGAGATGAAAAGGCTTGACGCCGCGTAGACCGCGAGCGCGCAGAGGATCCCCAGCCCGAGGATCTTCGCGCTGTGCCGCAAGACGAATGTGTCACGCATGGGGAGAAGGAGGGGCCGGCCGAAGCCGGCCCCTCGGTTGTTCTTACGGGCAGCCGAGCGTCGTGCGGATCTGATTCGCCGCGTTCTTCATCGCGGTCTCAGGATCCAGCTGCTGATTCACAATCAGCGCCAACGCATCGGACCAAGGTCCCCAAACCGAGCCCATCTGCGGGATGTTCGGCATCGGCGTGCTCGTCGCTGCTGCGGCGGCAAAGCCCTGGATGTCCGCGTTGCTCGAGAGCTCCGCGAGTGCCGGCAGGTAGCACGGCGGTCGGTCGCCGAGCTCGAACAGCCGGAGCATGACCGGCTTCGTGATCAGGAAGTCCTTGACGAACAGGTTCGCCAAGACCTTGTTCTTGGAGTAGTAGCTGATCTCGAACGCCTGTACGCCAGAGAACACGCCCGGCGCCTTTCCGCCGATGGTCGGGACCGCAGCGACGCCGTAGTTGATGCCGCCCTTCTTCGCATCGGACAGCGTCCACGGCCCACCGATCATGGCGGCGAGCTTGCCCTGGTTGAACAGGCCCGTGACCATGCCATAGTCTGCTCCGGCGATTTCGATGCCATCCTTGACCATCTGGTCGAGGAGCTTCGCGCCGGCGACCGCGCCGGCGTTGTCCAGGCCGACGTTGCACGGGCTGAGCACGCCGTTGGCGTCATAGCCGAAGACGTAGCCGCCGCCCGCCGAGAACAGGGGGAACGTGTGGTACGGATCCGGTTCCTGGATCAGGAAGCCGTACTTGCCCGCCTCGATGTCGGTGAGCCCCTTCGCGACGGTGAGCAATCCCTCGAACGTCGACGGCAGGACGGGGATCAAGTCCTTGTTGTAGATCAGGGCGACGTTCTCAATCGCGTAGGGCACGCCGTAGAGCAGACCGCCCCACGTGAATGCCGTGATGCTCGACGGGTTGAACTGCGCGATCACAGCCGTTGGCAGGATGACCGGCTCGAGCAGCCCGTTCTGGACGAGCTCGCCAAGCTTGTCGTGCGGGCCGATCAGGATGTCCGGGCCCTCGCCGGCGGGGCCGGCGGTCAAGAGCTGCCCGGGCATGTCGCTGAACCCGACCTGCTGGATTTCGACTTCGACGCCGTAGGCCGCCGTGAACTGCGCTGCGACCTCTTGCATGATGGGGGTACGCGTGTCGTCAGCCCAGATCAAGAGCTTCCCCGCCACGCTTGCCGTTGCCGCGAGCCCTGCCACGAGCAGGAGTCCGAGGACGAGTACCGCGATTCGCTTCATGGTCGTTTCCTCCTTGGTGCTATCCGTTTCCTCCGTTCGACCGACGACGACGACTGACTCTCTTCTACACCACCTCCCTACGGTAAGTCGAATGTGACATGGACAGGCAGCAGGACGGCGTACGTCCCCGCTGCCGCATCAAACGAGTTCAGAACGGTTTCCTGCGTCGTCCCAGCGGGCGTGAGGTAGTCGTAGAAAGCAGGTGCCCAGAACGGGTCCGGGCTTCCGCCTCCGGCCCACTCGCTGGCGCTCGCGCCAACTCCACGCAGGTAGTTCTTGCCATATCCGTCCTGCGATCCGACGAGGACGTAGTGCCAGCCTCTGATTTCGGGCAGGACGTTCTTCGGGATCGTGACGATGATCCGGCCGCGCTTCGGGTCTGAGGCCACTTCCACGAGGACCGGACCTTCGCCGGACGCTGTCCACAGGTGCCGGCCGTAGGCGGGCCATCCCGCGATGCGCACGAACGTGTCCCACGGGTGCTCCGGGTCGAACGCCACCTGTGCAGCTTCACCCTCCGGATGGGACGCCAAAGCACCGCCCACCGCCACATCGAAGTAGAGGTACAGGAGCGGGTGACTGAATCCCAGCGGGCCGTTCCACGGATTCGGCAGCGCCGTGAAGTCGAACGCCATCTGCCACGCGTTGTCGGCGTCGTAGACGCTGTATCGGACGAGATCGAAGATCCCTGCCGTCGAGAACACCGCGTTCGTCGGGTAGACGAGCGTGCCGAGTCCGTGGTCGTCGGCTTGAGGATCGCTGGCGGAGAAGCGCTCGTCGCCGCGGATTAGGGTTGGGATGGCCGCGAGCATGGGCCGCGCCGGGGCGCGGCCGATCAGTTCGCCGGCTCGTTCGAGGACGATCGTGAGCGTGATCGTCTTCCCCGGCTCGACGCCGAGTTCGGAGAACGGCATCGAGAGCTCGATGTGTGTCCCGACAGCGGCCTTCCGATCGTTCGTCGTGCGAATGGACGATGCGTACGACCACGCGCCGCGGCCGTCTGCGGCGTACTTCGAGACCACGCCGACGCCGTCGGCAGCAAGTTTCGCGAAGTTGACCTGCATTCCTGTGGCGAGCGCAAATCCGAGCGACGTCCCCGTGACGCGGGTCGCCACGTTCGCGGCCGCGCCCGGTTGCCCGGACGCATAGACTGTCAGGTACAGCTCTTGCCCAATCCATGTGCGCGGATCGGTCGCTGTCTCCACGATCGCGAAGAGGTTCGTCTCCTTGTAGGCGAGCGAGACAGAGACGATCTCGTCCGAGCCCGCGGCCGTCGCAGCGCCTACCCAGCCTTCGTCAGACACGGGCACTCCGTCCACGAGCGGCGCGATCTCCCCGAGGCTTGCGGAGGTCGGAAGGACGAGGCGGAGCGACAAGACGGCCGGAATCTCCGATGCCGCCACCCCGGCTGCCTGATAGGCCCCGACGAGGTGCGCCTTGAACAGCCAGTCGAAGATGTCGTCCGTGTTCGAGTCCTGATCCGTCCCATACCACCAGAACCAATCGGAGCCCTGCGCGGCGTAGATGGCGTCGAGGGCCGCTGCGGGGTCCCCGGCGGCGGAAACGATCGGTCGTGCGGCAGCCAGCGTCTCCCACGCCTGGTCTTCCTCGGGCTCACCCGACCACGTCGAGAGGTCCCCGGCCCACGAGCCAGTCGGCATCGACGCGAGAGCCGTTCGCGTCGTGACCTGCGCGAGGGCCTGCGCCGGCGTCACGGTGCGCACCCAGTCGGCGCTTCCGAGCGCGGCGTACAGGGCGCGTAGGAAGTCGCGGCCGTTGTTTGGGTATCCCGCCATGAACATCCAGTTCTCGCCGTCGAGGGCGATTGTCAGCACGTGCTGCGACGGATCCTCGAGCTCATCGTAGGCCTTGCGCAGCTCGGTCAAGAAGTCGCCGACCGCGGCAGACGTAACCTTATTCCCGTACGCGAAACTGATCTTGTTCGAGAGGTCGGTCTCGCGGAACAGGACGTTCATTCCTTGGCACTCGTAGATCTGGGTGAGCTCTGCCGTCGTCGGGGTGTGCCCGAGCGCCTGAGCGAG
>JBFYRA010000078.1:0-10727 GCA_041302485.1 Candidatus Bipolaricaulota bacterium | reverse complement strand
GGCACGCGGGTCGACCTGCGCTCGGCCGATCTTGCCGGCGCACGGGCTGCGGCCCTCCAGCTCGTGGCAGCGCGCAGTCTGGCTCTGACGCGCCTCGAGACGCGCTCGGCGTCGCTCGAGGACGTGTTCGTCCGCTTGGTCGGAGGGGCATCGTGATGCGTCAGGCCTTCACCGTCCTTCTTGGGAAAGAATTGCGAGAACAGGCCAGGAGCTATCGACTGCTGATCCTCGGACTCGTGTTCGTCTTCTTCGGCCTGGCCTCGCCTCTCTTCGCCAAGTACGCGCCGGAGATCGTGAAGACGATGAGCGAGAGCGAAGGCATCGTCATCAACCTGCCGGAGCCGACGGCCGCGGACGCCGTCGCGCAATACGTGAAGAACGTGTCGCAGATCGCGCTGTTCGTGCTCGTGTTCCTCACGATGGGCTCGGTCATCTCCGAAAAAGAGCGCGGCACAGCTGCGTTCGTCCTCGTGAAGCCGGTGTCGCGAGCGAGCTTCCTCGCGGCCAAGCTCACGACCCTCTGGCTCTCGACCGCGGCGGCCCTCGCCCTCTCCGCGGTCTGCGCCTACGGCTACACGGCCGTGCTCTTCCCGCCGCCGGATCTCGGGGGCTTCGTCGTCGCGAGCTCGCTCCTGCTCTTCCACGTCCTGACGTTCGTGACGACGACGTTCTTCTTCAGCACGGTCGCACGGTCGCAGGTTGTGTCCGGCGTGCTCTCTTTTCTCGTCTGGATCCTGCTCGCCTCGCTCGGCGGGCTCGGCGCGGTGAGCGAGTTTCTCCCGGGGCGTCTTCTCACGGCGTCCATCGAAGTGGGTCTCGGAGCCCCTGTCCCGTGGCAGCCGCTCGCCGGATCCGCGGCCATTGTGGTTCTTTCGGTCGGCGGCGCCGCGCTCGCCTTCCGTCGCTGGGAGCCGTAAGCGGACGCGCCGGAGAAAGCACGCCGCGGAGGTCGCAGAGAGCGCGCGGAGATCCGAAGCGCAGCGACCCCCGTCTCGCAGAGTCCGCGATGGAGCGGTTCCCATCCCCCTCGCCTCTGCGTCCTCTGCGGTAGAGAGTCGCGCTTCACTTGAGCGAGAACAGATTGACCGCGTTCTCCGTGGTCCGTTGCGCGACCTCTTCGGGCGAGAGTCCCCGCAGGCGCGCGATCTCGGCCGCGACGAGCTCGATGTTGGCCGGCTCATTGCGCTTGCCGCGATGCGGCACCGGCGTGAGATACGGGCAATCGGTCTCGAGCACGATGCGGTCGAGCGGCGCTGTACGCACGGCGTCGCGCAGGGCCTCGTTCGCGGGATAGGTGAGAGGTCCGCCCACGCCGAGATGGAATCCGAGCTCGATGAACGCACCCGCCAGCGGCGCGTCGCCGAGAAACGAATGGACGACACCGCGATGCGCCTTCCCAATCTGGCGCAGGATCCCCAGCAGGTCGTCGGTCGACTGCCGGTTGTGCAGCACGACGGGCAGCCCGACCTTCTTGGCGATCTCGAGCTGCTCGGCGAACGCGCGGCGCTGAGTGTCACGCGGCGACAGGTCGCGATAGTAGTCGAGGCCGATCTCGCCGACCGCGACGACACGCGGAACCCTGGCAAGATCCTCAATCTCGCGGAGCACGGCCGGCGTGACGAACTTCGCGCCATGCGGGTGGACGCCGACGGTCGCCCAGATGAGGCGGTGCCTCTCGGCCAGCCGTACGGCCGAACGGCTCGACTCGGAGTCCGCCCCAACCGTCACGACGCCGACCCCGTCAGCGTGGAGGCGCGCGATGAGCGCCGGCCGGTCTCGGTCGAACGCACGGTCGTCGAGATGGGCGTGGGTGTCGATCATGCGCATGGTTCCACCTCGCGGAGCGCACGCGGCAGGAGGTCGATGACGTCAGACGGCAGGAGGGACCGCTCGGAGCCCGCGACGGCGAAGAGGTCGGCGGCAAGCCCGTGGACGTACGGCCCAACGAGCGCCGCGTCTTCGAGCGACGCCCCGCCGGCGAGGAGCCCGGCGAGGATGCCTGTGAGAACGTCGCCGCTGCCGCCGGTGGCCAGGCCCGAGTTGCCGGTCGGATTGAGGTAGACGCGCCGGTCGGGGATCCCGATCGCCGTGGGGCGGCCCTTCAGCACGAGGAGGACGCCGTGCTCGCACGCGAATCGGGACGCCGCAGCGATTCGGTCGTTGTCGATCTGAGCCGCCTGCCCGCCCGTGAGCAGCGCGAACTCGCCGGGATGCGGCGTGAGGATTGCGCGGCCGCGAAGAGCGCGCACGCACTCGAGGTCCTGCGCCAGAGCGATGAGCGCGTCCGCGTCGACGACCGCGGGACAGCGAGTTGCGCCGAGAATCGCACGCACGGCCGCCGCCGTGCCGGCGCCGCGGGACAGTCCCGGTCCGATCGCGAGGGCGTCCGCGCGGTCAAGGCACGGAGAAAGGTTGGATAGCGACGCCGGGGCGATGCAGCCGGACTCCTCCGCAAGTGCGACGACAAGGGCTTCAGGCAGCGCGGCGTGCACGGTCGGCGCCTGCGAGCTCGGGACCGCCATTGTGAGGAGTCCGGCCCCGATCCGCAGGGCTGCCCGACCGGCGAGGATCGCCGCGCCCATCATGCCTGTCGACCCCGCCACCACGACGATGTGGCCGAACGTGCCCTTGTGGCCGGCGGCCGGCCGGCACGGAAGCCGGCGGCTCACGCCTGCTCGGCGCAGCACGCGTGCCGCGGGCTGCACGTCTTCCAACACGACCTCGGGATACGCGACCGGGACGACCTCCGTCTTCCCGCAGAACTCAGCGGCCGGGAACAGGAGGTGGGCCGGCTTAAGAAACTCCATCGCCAACGTCACGTCGGCGCGCACAGCGGGGCCCGGAACATCGGCGCAGTCGGCGATCACGCCGCTCGGGACGTCGAGACTGACGACCGTGGCTCCGCTCCCGTTCAGGATCGCGACCACCTCCGCCGGGCGGCCGACGAGCGGCCGTGCGAGCCCGCTGCCGTAGAGCCCGTCGACGACCGTGCCGCAGCCGGCGACCGCCTGAGCGAGCTGCTTCAGGTCCCCGGGCGTTGACCCGCGCGGATCGATCGCGAGGACGGATGCTCCGTCGCCGGACAGGCACTCGAGAGCGTGCGTCGCTGGCTCGGATAGCTCCGCCATCGCCGCCACAAGAAACGTCTCGACGTCGAGCCCAGCATGGCGGAGACAACGCGCCACGACCAGGGCGTCGGCTCCGTTTCCTCCCGGCCCAGCGACGACCACGGCCCGCTCGGATGCGGCGTTCTCAAGGATCCACGCCGCGGCCGAACGGCCCGCGCTCTCGACGAGAGCCTGCTGCGTCTTGCCGTGCGCGACGGCGAGCGCGTCGAGACGACGCTGCTCGGCCGCGGAGACAACCAGACACTCGCCCAGCGGGTCTCTCACGCGCTTTCCCTCCCGGCAAGCCAGGCTGCGGCGATCTCGCCGGCCACGTCGGCAGGCGACCTCCCCGCGGCAGAAACCCAGGATACCGCCGGTTGGGCGCGAAACCACGATATTTGACGGCGCACGAGCGCCCACGTGGCACGCACGATCTCGTTCAACATCTCGTCGCGCGAGATCGCGCCGTCGAGGTAGGCGCTGGCTTCGGGAACCCCGACCGAACGGTAGGCCTGGCGGTCTGGCGTGAGCCCGCAGCCGCGCAGGCGCGCAACCTCCTGCACGAGCCCACGCTCGACCATCGCACGCGCGCGTGCCTCCACGGCCGCCCGGTGCTCGTCACGATCGCGCAACAGGCCGAACGTCTCGAACCGGAACGGCAGCGGAGCAGCCTCCGCCTTCCACTCCGTGATCGGCCGGCCGCTCGCGGCTTCCACTTCGAGCGCCCGCACGACGCGCAGCCGATCGCGCGGATGGATCTTCGCTGCAGCAGCCTGGTCGACAGACGCGAGCCGCTGATGCAGCTCCGATGACTCGACGCCGTCGAGCGAGCGCCGGAACGCTTCGCACTTGCCCGGACCCTCGAAGATCCCGCGCAGAACGGCCGCAAGGTACAGCGTTCCTCCGCCGGCAAGAATCGGCACGCGACGTCGAGCCGCGATCTCGGGGACGAGCCGCTCGACGTCAGCGCGGAACGCCATCGCGTCGTACGAGCCATCGATCGGCACGCAGTCAATCAGGTGATGCGGGACGCCGCGGCGCTCCGCGTCACTCGGTTTGTCGGTCACGATGTCGAGCCCGCAGAAGAACGCGCGCGAGTCGGCGGAGATGACCTCGCCTCCGAGCCGCAGCGCGAGGTCGACAGCGACCGCCGTCTTCCCCGTCGCCGTGGGGCCGAGGAGCACGAGCACGGCGGGCGCTGCGGCCACTAGTCCTCCGCCAGGAGGAGTTCGCGGAATTTCTTGAGTTCGGCGCGTCGTGACGGGTGCTTCAGTTTCTCGATCGCCTTGATCTCGATCTGCCGTACGCGCTCGCGCGTGATGTTGAACTTGAGCGACACGTCCTTGAGCGTGCGCGGGTGCCCGTCCTCGAGTCCGTAGCGCAGTTTCAGGATCTCCCGTTCGCGCTCGTCGAGCTGATCGAGGGCCCGCGACAGCTGCTCGCGCAGGAACATGCGGAACGTCTCTTTCGTCGGCGACGGCGACGCGGGATCCTCGATGAAGTCGCCGAGCGTATCCTCGTCTTCTTCACCGATCGGCCGCTCGAGCGACGCCGTGTACTGCGAGACGCTCTCGACTTTCTTGATCTTGTCGATCGACATGCCGGTCAACAGCGCGAGGTCCTCGAGCGTCGGCGCTGAGCCGTGCGACTGGATGTACTCGCGCTTCACGCGGTTGAGCTCGCGCACCGTCTCGATCATGTGCACGGGAACGCGGATCGTGCGCGACTGGTCGGCGATCGCACGCGTGATCGCCTGGCGGATCCACCACGTCGCGTAGGTCGAGAATTTGTAGCCGCGCGCGAAGTCGAACTTCTCGACCGCCTTCATCAGGCCCATGTTCCCTTCCTGGATCAGGTCGAGGAACGAGAGACCCCGATTCATGTAGCGTTTGGCAATCGAGACGACAAGCCGAAGGTTGGAGATCGTCAGCCGATCGCGGGCCGCACGTCCGGTGCGAACGAGCGCTTCGAGCTCCTCGCGCGTTGCCTTGGCCGACGGCAGCTCGCCTTTCAGTTTCTCTTCAAACGACGACGAGCTCAAGAGTTCTGCCGCTTCGACGCCGCGGTGGACCAGGTCGTCGAGCTCCGCTCGCGCAACGTCAGACAGACCGCGTGAGCTCTTGAGCTGCTTCTCGGCCTGGGCGCCGGCCTGCTTGGCGAGAGAGAGCTCGGCATAGGCGCCGATCTCCATTGCCTTGGCCAGCGTGACTTCGCCCTCCTTGGTCAACAGAGCGACCTTGCCGATCTCGCGCAGGTACGTCTTGACCGGGTCCTCGCGGCGATCGCCGGCTTCGCCCGCCTCCCAGTCTCCGCCGCGACTGCGCGCGCGCGCGCCAGCCGGCGCCTCGGCGCTCGCTTCCTCGTCGGCCGGCTCATCGTCGCCCATGAGGTCCTCGGGATCGGCCAGCTCGTCGGCGAGGTCGTCGTCGAGAGCGTCCTCGGCGGCCTGCTCTTCGTCTTCGGCCGCCGCCTCCTCATCGACGAACGGAACGACCTCGTCGGCCTCGTCGGGCAGGCGCGTCTGCTTGTCCTCGTCTCGCGCCGGGACGATCTCAGCCGGCTTGCGCGGCGGCTTCGCCTTGCGCTTTCCCTTGGTCTCGCCCATGCATCCCCCTTCGCGCATCCCTCTTCGCGGCCAGCGAACTCTTTTCCAGGGTCAGGGCCAGCTGTTCTCGCGTCAGCCGGTCCACCTCGCTGCGTTCCCCCGCGGCGTGCGCATCGCGAAGCGCCCGTGCGACGACGGACAGCTTGCGCTCGAGTGCCGGAAGGCGCACTGCCTGGTCGAGCTTCTCGTCGAACGCCCTCTCGACGTCCGCGAACTCCACCGGCGCAAGCGCGTAGGACGCGGCAGCGGATGCCTGCTCTTCGAGGCCCTGTTCTCGCAACGTCTCCATGACCCAAGCGGAGATGTTATGCGATTCCGGCGCGTTCGCCAGCGCTTCGACGATTGCCCGACGCTCGGGCGAGAAGTCAGCCGGGGAGACCGCAGCCGCGGCGCGCGCCCACTCTACGTCGCCACGCAACAGCATCGTGAGCAGATCGTCCTCGGCGCTCCAGCGCCCTCCGCCTGAGTCCGGAGCTCTGTCCTCGTCCGGTTTCCGGCGCGACGGGCGAGACGCGAGCGCGTGCGCTACGCCCTCCGGCGGCAGGTCCAGCAGGTCGGCGATGCCGCGAGCGATCTCCTGCTGGAGCGGCAGGCTCTGGACGCCACGATAGAAGTCGCGCGCCTCGGCGAGGATTCGCTCCTTGCCCACGACCGTCGACGCGTCGTGTTGCGCGGCGAGTGACTCGAGGTAGAACCGATGGAACGGCACGGCGTCGCGAATCGCGTCGCGCATGGCATCGGCCCCGTACTTCCTCACCAGGCTGTCGGGATCCTCATCTTCGGCGAACGAGGCGACGCGCACGTCCAGACCGCTGTTCCTCAGGATCTGCATTCCGCGGACCGCGCCGGCGCCGCCGGCGGTGTCGCGGTCGTAGGCGATGACAACCTCGTGGACGAGCCGGCCGAGAAGATCCGCCTGGCCCTGCGTGAGAGATGTTCCCATGCTGCCGACGGCGTTCTCGATCCCCGCCTGGTGCAGCGTCAAGACGTCCGTGTAGCCCTCGACGAGCACCGCGTGCCCTGCCTGGCGGATCGCGTCCCGCGCCCAGTGCAGTCCGTAGAGCTGGCGCCCCTTGTCGAACAAGGGCGTCGTCGGCGAGTTGAGGTACTTCGGCTCGCCCTCGAACGCGCGCCCGCCGAAGGCAATCGTCCGCCCCGACAGGTCGTGGATCGGGAATATCGTGCGGTCGCGGAAGCGGTCGTAGGTCCCCTTCTCGCCTTCGATGGCGAGCCCGGCCTGGAGCAGCAGTCCGGCTCCGAATCGCCCGCCGAAGGCCCGCTTCACGTTGTCCCAACCGGGCAGCGCATAGCCGAGGCCGTAGCGTGTCCACGCCGCCTCGTCGAAGCCGCGGCTCTCGAGGTAGGCTCGCGCCCGCGCGCCCGGAGCGGTGTTCGCGAGGTTCTCCGCATAGTGCGCGGCCACAGCGCCCATGAGCGCGCGGAGCTTGTCCCGTTCCCCTTCGTCGCGGGCCGACGAGAGGCTGACGCCCGCCTCGTCGGCCAGGCGCTGCGCCGCCTCGATGAACGACAGCTTCTCGATCTTCATCAGGAAGCCGAACACGTCGCCGCCCTCGCCGCAGCCGAAGCAGTGCCAGAGGCCCTTCTCGGCGCTCACCGTGAACGACGGCGAGTCGTCCTTGTGAAACGGGCAGCGGCCCTTGTGCCCCGAACCCGCCTTGGTGAGCGTCACATAGCGCGACACCATCGTCACGATGTCGATGCGCTCTTTGATCGCTTCGACATCCTGGCGCAGCGCCATGTCAGACAAGCCCTCGCAGGAACGGATTCCGCCGTCGCTCGCGCTCGAGCGTCGTCGCCTCACCGTGCCCCGGATACACGTCGAAGTCGCCGGCGAGCGCGAGGATCTTCCGGAGCGACCGCTCCATGTCCTCGTCCGATCCCCCTGGGAAATCGGTGCGTCCGATCGACCCCGCGAACAACAGGTCACCGGAGACAAGCGCGCCGTCCATCACCAGCACGACGCTCCCCGGGGAATGGCCCGGCGTGTGCAGAACCCGCACTCCGGGGACCAGTTCTTCGCCATCATGAAGGGTGCGCCCAAACGGCGGAAACTGGGGGAAGAACATCGCCACGAGCGCCGCGTCGCTCTCGTGGATGCACACGGCTCCAGCGGGAATGGCCCAATCCCCGCCGACGTGGTCGTAGTGTCCGTGCGTGTTGACCACGAGATCGATGCGGCGATCGCCGACGAGAGCCCGCAGCGCCGGCTCGTCGGCGGCCGGGTCCACGAGGAGAACGTGCCTCCCCGTGTCGATGAGATACGCGTTCGTACCGAGAGATCCTAGGCACGCCTGGGTTACCGTGATCGTCATCTTCTTCCTCCCTAGGCGCGCGCCACGGTCAGCACGGTGACTCGCTCGAATCCAGCCCCCTTCAGCGTCCGCGCGCACTCGTCCGCCGTGGCTCCCGTCGTCAGGAGATCGTCGACGAGGAGCACGGCTCCCGTTCCTGATCGTACCGCCCGGAATGCGCCGCTCAAGTTGGTTTCCCGCTCCCGTGCCGCCAGCTCGCGTTGCGGGCGCGTCGGCCTCACCTTCGTGAGCAGACGCCGCTCGGGCAGGCCGAGCCGCCGAGCCACGGCGCGAGCGAGGAAGCGTGACGGATTGAACCCGCGCGCCCGCTCTTCGGCCCGCGTCATTGGCACGAACGTGACCGACGCGATGCCTCCCTGCACGTCCGCCATGCGGGTCAGAAGGAGCCCGGCGAGCCACCGACCGACGGCCTTCTCGCGACCGAACTTGAACGCGCGCAGGAGCTCGCGCCAGCCCTCCTCGTAGGGTCCGAGCGATAGCGCTCGATCAAAGGCACGAACGCGCGTTCCGCACCGCATGCAGAGATCGAGCGACTCGCTCGCGAGCGGCTCGCCGCACAGGACGCAGACGGGCGCCTCCGTCTTCGGCAGCCGCTCGGCGCATGCATCGCAGACGACGCGCCCCCACTCGACCGGCACGCCGCAAAGGACGCACTCCGGAGGGTAGAGAAGGGCCGCCACGGCGGCGGCCCCTTTCCGGACCCCGCGCGCGAGCCTAGAGCACCAGCGCCAAGCGAAGGAGTTGGCTCGTGTAGCCCCACTCGTTGTCATAGAACGCGACGACCTTGAGGAGTCGCCCATCGACGACCGCGGTCAGCGTCGGGTCGACGACGCTCGGGCGGTCGTCGGCGATGATGTCCGACGACACCATCGGGTCGTCGCTCACGCCAAGGATGCCCTTGAGTTCGCCCTGCGCGTACTTGCGCAGCGCCGCGTTCGCCTCGTCAACCGAGACGGCCTTCTTCATCTCGAGCGTAACGTCGCTGCACGAGCCGGTGGCGACGGGAACGCGGAACGCCATCCCGTCGATCTTTCCCGCTAGGGCCGGGAGCACCTTCGCGGTCGCCGACGCCGCGCCTGTCGAGGTGGGCGTGATGTTCACGGCGGCGGCACGGCTTCGCGTGAGCGAGTTGTGGGCCGAGTCGACGAGTCGCTGGTCGGCCGTGTAGGCGTGAACGGTCGTGATCGCCGCGTGGACGATGCCGAATTCCTTCTCGAGAACGTAGAGCACCGGAATCAGCGAGTTCGTCGTGCAGGACGCGGCGGAAACTACGTCGTGCGCCGCGCCGACCACCTTGTGGTTGATGCCATAGACGATCTGCGGAATCTTGTCGGCGCCTTCCCCGCCGCTCGGGACCGTCTGGAGAACGCGCTTTGCGCCGGCCGCCACATGCCGCTTCGCACCCTTCGGGCCGTCGTAGGCGCGGAACACGCCCGTTGCCTCCACGACGAGGTCGACGTTCATCTTGCCCCACGGCAACTTGTCGGGCTCCTTCTCGACCAGAATCGGAATCGTGTGCCCGTCGACGACGAGCGCGCTCTCCGTCGCCTTGACCTCATGCGCGTAGCGACCGTACACCGAGTCATGCGCCAGGAGGTAGCGCGCCATGTCCGGCTGGATGAACGGATCGTTGATCGCAACGATCTCGACGTCCGGGTGCCCAAATGCGATGCGGAAGAAGGCGCGGCCGATCCGGCCGAACCCGTTGATGGCGATCCTCTTCTTCATCCTCGTTCTCCTTTCCCACAGTGCCCGCGAATCATGTCGACGAAGTATCCGTGGACACGGCGATCGTCCGTCAACTCGGGGTGAAAACTAGCGACGAGGATTCTACCCTGGCGCGCCATCACGGCCACCTCGCCGCAATGGGCGAGAACCTCAACCCGCGGCCCGACGCGCGTGATGTATGGAGCGCGGATGAACACGGCCGCCACATCCGGGCCGATCCCGCGGATGTCGAGCGTCGTCTCGTAGCTGTCAACCTGCCGTCCCGATGCGTTGCGCGCCACAGCGATGTCGATTCCGCCAACGATCGGTCCCTGCCGCCCTTCGACCTCGTCGGCCAGGAGAATCATCCCGGCGCAGGTGCCGAACATTGGAAGACCGCTCGAGGCGAGCCGACGAAGCTCGGCAAGGAGCCCGCCTTCGGCGAGGAGCGCCATCGCTGTCGACTCCCCGCCGGGGAACACGAGACCGTCCAGGTCGGCAAGCTCACTCGGCTTCTTCACCGTGCGTGCCTCCGCGCCGACGGCCTCAAGGGCGCGCATGTGTTCGCGCACGGCGCCCTGCAGCGCGAGAACTCCGACGTTCATCGGCCGCGCGTCTGCATCTTCTCGTGCTCGGGGATCGTCGCGATCTCGATCCCGGTCATCGCCTCGCCGAGGTTCTCCGAGACGCGGGCGATGAGATCGGCGTCTTCGTAGTGCGTCGTCGCCTGCACGATCGCCCTGGCGCGGCCCGCGGGGTCCTGCGACTTGAAGACGCCGCTGCCGACGAAGATCCCGTCGCAGCCGAGCTGCATCATCATCGCCGCGTCAGCCGGCGTGGCGATCCCGCCGGCGGCGAAGTTCACGACCGGAAGGCGTCCCGCCTCACGGATCGCAACAAGGATCGAGTGCGGCGCCCCGAGGTCCTTGCCGATCGTCATCAGCTCCTCTTCGGGGGCGTCGAGCACGGCGCGGA
>JBFYRA010000063.1:0-13966 GCA_041302485.1 Candidatus Bipolaricaulota bacterium | reverse complement strand
GCGTTCACGAGCGTCGTGACCTCGACGTAGTCGTCGTCCTTCGTCCGCTGCCCAATCACGCCCTTGCCGCCCCGCCCCTGGGAGCGGAAGTCGTGCGCCCGCGGCGCGTTGATGTAGCCGCGGCGGGTCACGGTGACCATGAGGTCGTAGTCCGGGATCAGCTCCGCGGAGTCGACGCCGCCCTCGCCGGCCTCGATCGTCGTGCGTCGAGCGTCCGGGTACCTGTCGGCGATCTCGCGCAGCTCGCGCTTGATCGTCTCGTCGAGCACGACCTCGCTGCCGAGAATCTTCTGGTACGCGGAGATCGCCTGCTGCTTCTCCGCGTACTCCGCCTCGACCTTGTCCCCTTCCATCGCGGTGAGCTGCGACAGGCGCATCTTGAGGATCGCGTCGACCTGCTCTTCCGACAGCGCGAGCTCGGACTCGAGGGCTCGCGCCGCCGCGGCGCCGTCCGCCGACGCCCGGATCACGGCGATCACGTGGTCGATGTCCCGCAGCGCGATGCGGAATCCCTCGAGGAGGTGCGCCCGTTTCTTCGCCACATCGAGTCGATGCTCGGTTCGCCGGCGCACGACCTCGCGGCGGAAATCGATGAACGAGTTCAGGATCTCCTTCAGCGAGAGGGTGCGCGGGTTCCCGTCGATGATGACGAGGAAGATGGCGGAGAACGACTTCTCGAGCGGCGTGAACTTGAAGATCTGGTTCAAGACAACGTTCGGGTTCGCCGACCGTTTCAGCTCGACCACGATTCGCAAGCCTTCGCGATCGGACTCATCGCGCAGATCGGACACCCCGTCGATCTCGCCCGACTGCACCTTCTCGGCGATCGTTTCGACGATGGCCGACTTACGGACCTGGAACGGGATCTCGTGGATGATGATCTGTCCGTCCTCGATCGTCGCCTTGCCGCGGATGATGATCTTCCCGAGGCCGGTCCGGTACATCTCCTCGATCCCGGCCCGACCCATGATCGTTCCCCCCGTCGGGAAGTCCGGACCCGTGATGTACTGCATCAGGTCTCGCGCCGAGGCGAACGGATTGTCCATCAGCGCGATCGTGCCGTCGATCAGTTCGCCGAGGTGATGAGGCGGGATCTGCGTCGTCATCCCGACCGAGATGCCCCACGATCCGTTCATCAGGAGGTGCGGGACCCGGGCCGGCATCACGACCGGCTCTTCGAGCGACTCGTCGAAGTTCGGCGACCAAGCGACCGTCTTTTCGCCAAGCTCCTCGAGAAACTCCATCGCCACCGGCGTGAGCCGCGCTTCCGTGTAGCGATTTGCTGCCGGAGGGTCCCCGTCAATCGAGCCGAAGTTGCCTTGCCCGTCGACGAGGGGATAGCGATAGGAGAAGTCCTGCGCCATGTTGACCATCGTGTCGTAGATGGCAAGATCGCCGTGCGGATGGAGTTTTCCCATCACGTCGCCGACGACGCGCGCCGACTTGCGGTGCGGCTTGCCCGGCACGACTCCGAGTTCGCTCATCCCGTACAGAATCCGCCGCTGCACCGGCTTCAATCCGTCGCGGACGTCGGGGATCGCCCGTCCTCGGATGACGCTCATCGCGTAGTTGATGTAGGACTGCTGCATCTCCTCTTCGATGAACGCGCGCTCGATCTGCTCCATGATGCCCCCTCCGAACGGCGCCCGAGCGCCGGGAACGGCCTTCAGCCGTAGACCCAAGCATACTCCACCAGGGCCCTTGAGTTCACGGCTCTGGAGGACGGGCCGTGGCTCCGGACGGGTCCCTCCGGCCGAGCGAAGGCCGGGCATTGCACAAAGCGCGTGGTTCGCTACACTGATCGCCAGAGCGTGCGCAGTGATCCGCAGAGGTCCGCGCGTGTGGTGCATGTGCCTGCGTGAGGAGTGCGCTGGGAGCATTCCGGCGGCCTACGACCGAAGAGAGGGACGAGAGATCATGAAGCGACTGCTGCTTGGAGTCTTCTGCTGTGCCGTGCTCGTCACGGCGGCGGGGTGCGTGTCGACCAAGTTCACCGAACAGGCGAAGCGAGATGCTGCCCGGCAGGCTGCCGAGAAGAATGCCCCGACGGCGACCAAGCCGGCTACGACAACAGCGACGACTGCAAAGCCTGCGACCACGCCGTCGACCTCCACGACATCCAGCACGCCGGCCACAGCCACGACTCCCTCAGCGACTCCCGCGCAGAGCACGGCAACGCCGCAGCCGGCCCAAACCGCGGCGGCAAGTGCGTCGACTCCGGCGGCCCCTCAGACCGCTTCAGCCCCGGCGACCCCTACTGCGCCGGCACCCGCGTCCGTGCAGACGAGCTCGGACCAGCCCGCCCCAGCAGCCCCGGCCGAGGCAGTGTCTGCTCAGGCGGTGCCTGCACCGGTGCAGACAGCGCCGGCTTCGGCGGCACCCGCACAGCCGGTCCCGGCCGCACCCGCTCCCGTGCAGAGCGACGCGGTGACAGCGAGCCCCGTCGTGGCGCCCGCCCCGAGCGGTGAGCAAACTCCGCCCTCCGTGGTCGCTCCCGCCGCGCCGGCCGTGACCCCGGAAACCCCGCAGACGCCGTCCGCGACCGTCCCTGCGACGGCATCCGTCGACAGCATCCACCCCGCGTGGCTCGGATGCGTGCTGGCGGACTCGGTCGATCCGAAGGGCGCCAGGATCTCCCAGATCTACCGCGGTCATCCTGCGGACAGCGCCGGTCTCAAGGTAGGCGACGTGATCACGCGCATCGACAAGACGACCGTCACGTCAATGGCGGACGTCGCATCGCTCATCGAAGACCTGGCCATTGCCTCCACGGTCGAGATCGCCGTCATGCGCGGGGGAGCGGAGGTCACGCTGCGCGTGACCCAGGCCGAGCCACCATGCAGCGCTCTCTAGCATGAGGCCGAGAGACCGATGACCGTGCATCCGTTGGCGAGCCCAGCGGCTCTAGTCGTCCTCGCTGTCGTCGCGAGCGTCGTTGCGTCCGCCGTGTGCATTGCGGCTCCGCAGCTCTATACAAGCGAGATCCAGTACAACTTCGGCGTCGTCATCGAAGGCGACGTCGTGTCGCACGTGTTTCTCCTCCGGAACGTCGGAACTGACCCTCTCTCGGTTCTGGACATCGTGACCGAGTGCGGCTGCACGGCAGGAGAAGTGTCCGTGAATCCGATCCCGTCCGGTGCGACGGGCGAGCTCGTGGCGACGTTCCACACGGACGGGGTTGGCGACGAGACCGTCCGCAAGACGATCTTCGTCGCGACCGACGATCCCTCTCTGCCGGTCGTTGCCTTCGAGCTTGTCGGGCGGGTGCTCCGTCGCGATGCCGTGCTTCTCGATCCCGTCGACCTCGCGGCCCGCACGCTGCTCGTGATCGATCTTCGCGACTGGCCGGCCTACGCGGCCGGCCATCTCCTCGGCGCCGTACACGTCCCCGTGGACGATCCGCTCGCGTGGCTCGAAGAACTCCCGAGTGACACAGCCGTCTTGCTCTACGATCAGGACGGGGTGCGCAGCACGAGGATCGCAACCCGGTGGGTCGTCGCCGGCCACACCGGCGTGCGAAGTCTCGCCGGCGGCCTCGACGAGTGGGTGCGCCTGTTCGGAGGCAGGATGCTCTCCACGGCACTCCCGCTCGTCATCGCGACCGGAGCCGTTCCCTAGACCGCGAGATCCCTCGATCGCGAAGCATCCACAAGAAAGACATGCGGCCGTCGCGCATGCGCGACGGCCGCAACAACCTTCTCTGGGCGGGCGGCCCTCTCCTCGCTCTATCGCTGTCGCCCGCGGTGCACGTACTCGAACGTCCCGTACAACCCGATGACCATGCCGAAGATCGTCGCCAGTGCCGAGAGGCCGTTCAGCCACAAGGTCGACGGAACCCACTGCATGATCATCGCGAACGGTGCGACGGCGCCGAAAAGGACTAGCACGCCGCCGATCACGATCAGCCGGACCGTGTTACGCATTCCCTTTGTCTCCGTCGCGGAAGAGCCAGCACTCGACCTCGTGCTCGGGATACGGCATGAAGACAGGAGGTTCGGTCACATCGCACAACCCCGGGATGATCTCGGCGCAGCGCGGGTGGAACCGGCACCCGGAAGGGGGATGCACGAGGCTCGGCGGCTCGCCGCCGGGCACGACGCGCATCTTCTTCGCGTTCTCCGGATCCGGATCGGGAATCGCCGCGAGCAGAGCTTTGGAATACGGATGGAGGTGCCGCGCAATCAGCGCCTCGGTCGGCGCCTTTTCGACAGTCTTCGCCGCGTACATGATGAAGATCTTCTCTGAGAAGTGGCGCACGGTCGACAGGTCGTGTGTGATGTAGATCACGGCCAGATCGTGGGCCGACTGAATCTGCCTCAACAGGCGGAGGACTTCCACACGCACCGAGGCGTCGAGCATCGACACCGGCTCGTCCGCAGCGATCATCTTCGGACGCAGGATCATCGCGCGAGCGATGACGACGCGCTGCTGCTGTCCGCCGCTCAGCATGTGCGGGAACTTGCTCACGAAGTCGGCTACCGGAGTGAGCTTCACTTCTTCGAGAACCTGCTCGATCCGGTCGTTTCGCTCTTGCGCGCTGCGGATTCCGTTGACCTTCATCGGCTCCGCAAGAATGCTCCGGATCGTGAGGAACGGCGGGAGCGCGCCGTAGGGGTCCTGCTGGATGTAGCCCAGTTCCTGGCGGTACGTCCGCATCTGCTGCGGCTTCAGCGCCCGCAGGTCCATTCCGTCGAACAGGATCTGGCCGCTTGTTGCCTTGTACAGGCCGAGCACTGTGCGCAAGAGCGACGTCTTTCCCGAGCCGCTCTCGCCCACAATGGCGAGGGTCTCGCCGCGATGGAGGTCGAACGTGACTCCGTCGACCGCCTTGACGTAGCCGGCCCGCGCGAACACCAGGCGCCGTAGCTCGAACCACGTTCGCAAGTCCTTCACCGACAACAGCACGTCCCCTGCACCTGGCATAGCTTTGTCCTTGACGGCAGCGGCGCCGGCCGTCTGCGACGGCGGACCGGATGGGGCGGCCGGCGGCTGGGCGCGCGTCGGCATCACGACCCGGTCCGGGCCGCTTGGCGCGACCGGCGCACCGTGGACGACGCCCGCCGTGACCACGGTCGCCGCCGCGGCACTTGGCACACGGGAACCGGCGTGCTCGTAGAGCCAGCACTTGACCTGGCGGCCGTCCTCGAACGAGAACATCGGAGGCTCTTGCGCGCAGACGTCCATCCGGAGATGGCAACGCTCGGCGAACCGGCATCCCGTCGGCGGGTTGAGCAGGCTCGGCGGTTGGCCCCGGATGAACTCAAGCTCCTTCTTCACCTCGAGCGACGGCACGCTGGCCATCAGCTTGCGTGAATACGGGTGGAACGGGTCGAGATAGAACTGCGCCGCGCTGGAGATCTCGACGATGTGGCCCGCGTACATCACCACGCCGCGGTCCGACAATTCGCTCGTCGTCGAGACGTCGTGCGTGATGAAGATGAAACTCTGTTGAAGATCGCGCTTGATCCCCTTCAGGACGTTCATGATGTTCGCCTGCGTCAGCATGTCGAGCGCCGACGTCGGTTCGTCAAGCACGACAAGATCGGGCTTCGTGATCAGCGCCATCGCGATGATGGCGCGCTGGCGCATCCCGCCCGAGAGCTCGAACGCGTACCGCGACAAGAAGTCCGTCGACACGCCAACCAGCTTGAACACCTCGGCCGCCTGGCGGAGCGCCTCCTTCTTGCTGAGCCCCTGATGCACGACGAGCGGCTCGGCCACTTGTTCGCCGACCCGCAACACGGGATTGAGCGCGTTCATCGCGGCTTGAGCGACCATCGACATCCGGATCCAGCGGACTTCGGAACGGAAGCGCTCCTCGGACAGCGCCATGATGTCCGTGCCGCGAAGCAGCACGCTGCCCGTGAACGTGTGGACGTTTCGGGGAAGGAGGCGGAGCAGCCCGCGAATGAACGATGTCTTACCGCAGCCGGACTCGCCGATGACTGCAACCGCCTCGTTCGAGTCCATGTCGAGGTTCACGCCGTCTACGGCTTGAACGACTCCGCGGGCTGTCCGGAAGTACAAGCGTAGGTCCCGCACCTGCAAGAGCCTCTCTGCCATCCTACTGTCCTCTCAATCGCGGGTTGAGGATTCGGTCGAGCGCGTAACCGAGCATCGAGAACGCGAGCCCCGTGATGATGAGCATGACCGCCGGCTCGACAACCCAATAGTACTGCCCCTGGTACAGGGCGCCGTTTGCGTATGCGTCGTTCAGCATCTTGCCCCACGTCGGCAGGGACGGATCTCCCAGCCCGAGGACCGCGAGCGACGCCTCAGTGAACACGAGCGCTGGGACCGCGGCAACGAACCCTGGAATCAGCGTCGGCGCCACGCGCGGGATCAGGTAGCGGAAGATGATGCGCGAGTCCTTCGCGCCGTACGCCCGTGCCGCCTCGATGTAGGGCGCGTTCTTCACCTGCAGGAACATGGCGCGGTTCGTCTTGATCTGCGCGCCGAAGATCCCGAGCAGGATGAGGATGCCGAGGACCGTCATGATCGTTGCCGAGTAGAACGTCGCGATCATGATCAGGATCGGCAGGGCCGGCAGCATGAGGTTGACCTCGCAGGTGCGTTGGATCATCGCGTCGATCCACCCGCCCTTGTACGCGCCGATCGCGGCGATCACGAAGGTGAGAACAGACGTTCCGCACGCCGCAATGAGGCCGAACATCAGCGCGATCGGCGTTCCCCAGAGGAGTCCCACCAACAGGTCGCGCCGCATGTGATCGGTCCCGGCCAACCCGTAGACCTGGCCGTAGACGACCAGACGCACGTCCACCGTCGTCCCCGCCTCGAAGGTCAGCGTCTCGACGCGGAGGCGGTACTCGCCCTTCTGGACCGGCGGCGGCGTCACGCCATCCATCGTCCCGCCGACGGGGAAGAAGAGCGCCATCGTCGGGACGACGTTTCCGAGCGTCCGACGGAGTTTGGCGTCTCCGCTCACGGGATAACGGAACGATTGCGCGATCGCGTTCTGGAACAGCGGGAGCACGCGGCCGTCCGGCCTGACCCACGACAAGGTCACCTGCGATTTGAGCTGGAGGTGGTCGGACTCGAGGAAGATGTTGATCTCATTCGGATACTTATTGTACGGGTACTCGAACACAAGATCGTAGCTTGACTTCGTGACCGTGGCCGAGACCGCTTCTGTCTTCACGAGGCTTGGCTCAAGGGTCTCCGAACGGGCGATGATCGTCTCGGGGAGTTTGTCCGAGCGGAAGAAGTTCGTCCACGCAGGCGCCGCGTTCTTCGGCGCCTCTTCCCAGACCGCGTCGGAGCCGCGCCAGAGCCGAATCGCGTACGGAAGAGGTAACGACACCGCCGCCCACAGGCTGGTCAAGAGCAGGACGCCGATGACCCCGAGCGCAACCACGGCCGAGGGATACCGCCTGAGAGCTGCCCACGCGCGCTGGATTCGTTTCATCACTGGGCTCCTTCCGCACCGAGTTTCACGCGAGGATCGATGATCGCGTACAGGATGTCGAGGAGGAACACCGTCAATGCGAGGAGATATGCAAACAGGACCACCGATGCGACAAGCACGGGCGTGTCAAACGCGCCGATCGCGCGGAAGAACATCGTGCCGAGGCCCGGCCATTGGAACACGCGCTCCGTGATGATCGCGCCCTGCCACGCTCCGATGAGGATGAGCGCGAAGTTGGTGATCACGGTCGGAAGCGCCGGGCGCAAGACGTACCGCCGTTCGATCGCCCGCGAGGTCAAGCCTTTGGCCTTCGCGAGCTCGACGTAGTCCTCGGACGCGCTGATCAAGAAGAACGTTCGCCAGGCGTAGATGCCGATGAACATCGCCGCGAGGAGCCAGGCGAGCGTCGGCAGAATCATGTGCTTGAGCACGCTGAGTGCGTATCCGAGCGTAGTGCCCGGCACGGGAGCATCCACCATCCCGCCCCACGGCAGGATCCCCAGCATCGCGGCGAAGATCATGATGAGGAAGATCCCGAAGAACCACGGCGGCGCCGACGAGATCGGAGCCAGCGCGATCACGGCGCGGTCGAGGAAGCTCCCGTATCTTCGAGACAGGAAAAGGGCCGAAAGCACATTGATGAAGAAGGTCAAGACGGACGCGGTTCCGAACAAGACGAGCGTGATCGGCAGCCGTTCGAGGATGATCCGCCGCACGTCGGCCGAGCCGGAGTCGCTGGTCAGGGACTCCGAGCGGCCCAGATTCAGGGTCATCGCCGAGCTCAGGTACACAAAACTGCGGACGATGAACGGCTTGTCGAGCCCCAGACGCTTCGTCTCGATGGCGACGCGGTTCTCGATCCACTCGCGCCGCGCCGCTGCGTCACGCCCCTTGAGCTCGGGGGCGTTCCGCGACGCCTGTGCGAAGTTCTCTTCGATGCTGGCCGCGCGGATCTTGTCGACATATCCGCCCATGTTGGCGATCAGAATCGTGATGTAGACGCCAACGGTCACCGTGACGAGAAGGGCCACCCCGCGCATGCCAAGATACCGTCCGAACTGCTTGAGCGACTTCGGGATCCTCGGCCCGCGTCGCGAGCCTGGACCGCCGGATCCGGTGGCGGATGCATGAGCCATACTTCATCTCCCTCAATGCGCAGGACCATCGCAACAGCGGAGTCGTAGAGGAGAGCAGCTCTACGACTCCGCACCTCTTATCCTAGCCCTTGCTGCCTTCGCTCTCGAGGGCGTCTTTCCAACTCCGTTACTGCGCGACGAACGTCGTGTACGCCGTCGACATCAGCGCGACAGGTTTCACCGTGCCGATGAGCTCGAGCCGCGATACGCCCGGAATGAGCTTCGCGGTGTCGGCGGCCGACAGCGTGATCGTCGCCGCGCCGTTGCCGGTCACGACGCCGGTGCCCGAGAAGGCGATCTCGCCGGCGGCGTTCAGCACGATGTACCCGAGCGTCTTGATCTCGTTCGCGGGATAGGCTTCACCCTGGAACGTGATCGCAACGTTGTACACGGCCTGGCTGCCAATGGCGACCGTCGCCGGTCCGGTGACCGACAGGTTCGCCAGCTTTGGCTCGGCGAAGACCAAGAAGCGGTCAAGGTCGAACGCGTAGTCGGCGAAGCGGTTGAGCACGACGATGCTCGCCAACGGGTCGAAGTTCTGGACGAAGTACGGACCGGTGCCAATGTACATGTGGCCGTACTGCGACACGAACCGCGACAGGTTCGCGTAGCGAGCGACGATTTCCGGCGTCTTGACGTAGTCACCAAGAGCGTTCGGATACGGCAGGAAGTTCGTGATCTGCGCCTCGATCAGGTTCGTGGCCATCTGGGTCAGGGTCGGGCCGGCCGCATAGTTCAGCCAGTCGATGCCCTTCTCCGTCGCCTTCGGCTGCGAGAACGCCGAGAGGCCGCGGGCCTCGGACATGAGTCCGACAGCCAGGTTGTGCCACGACTGCGTGCCGAAGCCGTACGTGAACCAGAACCAGGCCTGGTTGTTGAACGCGATGACTTCCGCGTCGAGAGCGATCGAGTCGACGTAGAGGTCGTAGACGAGCGGAGTCACCGAGATGAGCTTGAGGCCCTTGAAGATCTGCCAGTTCGCCTCGTAGGTCGAGATGGTCGACTCATCGTAGTACGGGGACTCCGGCTTCGCGGTGTCCATGCCCGTCTGGTAGATGAACTTGATCAGCAGGTCGCCGATCGAGATCGTGCTGCCGTCATGCCACTTGTAGGTCCAGAGGGCCGCGGGGAAGGTGTAACGGATCTTCACCTGCGAGGTCCGCCCCGGCCCGGCGAGGATGAAATCGCCGGCTGCGGCATCCCAGTCGTACCAGGCATCCTCAGGAACGTTGATGACCGGAACGAAGTTCAGGCTGACCCAGTCCTTCTCGCTCGCGAAGATCGGGAGCCCCTCGACCGCCGTGATGTCCACGCGATCGATGAAGCCCTTCACTGCCAGTCCGGTGAACGGATCGGGCAGGATGGCCACGTCTTCAACGGCTCGCTGAATCAGCGCGTCGAAGAGCCAGTTCGAGCCGGCGGGACCGTTCCACGGATCGGTCAGGAAGCTCTGGTTCGCAATCTGAACCGAACCGCCGACGATCGGGGCGCCGTCCGCGTCGACGTAACGCATCGTCCGGCACCACATGCGCGAACCGAAGATGCCGGCCGCGAGGTCGACCGAAACGCTCATGCCCTGCGGGATGACCCACGGGGCCGACTCGACGTAGTTCCAGATGTTGAACGGGTTCACGCGCTCGGCGGCGACCATGTAGTTGAACATCTCGACGCGCTCTTGCGGGCTCGTGAACTGGCCGTTCGCGATCCGGACGGCGTAGTCGTAGAGGGTCTGGTCGACTTCATCCGGATACTCCACCGTTCGAGACGTCGGGTAGCAGACGTCGGTGTAGTGCGTGCAGAAATCCGAGTTCGACTCGCGGTCGATCGAGTTTGAAATCCAGCCGCCCGTGTAGTAGTGCCAGGTGCCAAGCTTCGGGTCGGCGCGGTTCCAAATCGGGCTCGCGTCTGCCGACCGCTTCTGCTGCCGGTCGACGATGAAGCCGGCCTCCTCCAGAATGTCCGCGAAGTACAGACCGATCTGGAGACGCTCGTCTTCGATGCGGATGATCCCGATCAGCGTGATCTTCTGGCCGTTGTACGCCCACTTGCCATCGATCTTCGTGCAGCCAAGCTCAAGCATGCGGTCGTTGATCTGCTGCATCGCAAGCGTCTTGTTGTGCGCGAGCGCGATCTCCGTCGTGCGCGTCTCGACAGCGACTTCGGCGTACGTCGGCGACACGGGGAGCAGCGAGCAGAACATCGGGATTCCCAGGCCTTCTCCGAACTCGTCGATCAGGTACTGGCGATCGACCAGGCGGTTGACCGCCTGCTGGATCACGCTGTCATGGAACGGATTGAGGCGTCCGTCCGTGAACAGCGGGCCTTCCGGGTTGAGCAGGAGAGTGTTGTAGCTGCCATAGCTGAACTCGTAGGGCAGCCCGTACGCCTCGATCGTCGGCAGAACCGACCCCATGAACGCGTTGGCGAAGAACTGGGCCTCGCCGGCGTTGATCATGGAGAGGACTTTGGGCTGGTCGATCTCTTCGAAGAAGACGACTTCGTCGAGCCAGCCACCCACGCGGGCCGCCGCCGTGGCGGACAGGGCCGCGAGGAGACAGAGGACTACAATTAGCTTCCGCACTTCGTTTCCCTCCTCTTACGTCGTTGGACAGGAACTTGCTTGGGCCTACGCTAGAAGGCCCGAAGGCGCCTCGGTGACAGCATTTGTTGTCGAGACAGGTCCGTGCCGAGATACGGAGGCGCAGCCCCGCTCGATCTTCCCAGCGTCCGGCTCTCTAAAGAGACGCCGGCCGCCCCTGTCGACTCGTGCGACGGCATCACGACGATACCGCCGGACGCCTGGCATCATGTGGAGAGGCATGACGGCCCATTATAGGGGCCGCATAGGGCGCGCGTCAAATGCTCCGCCTCGCGTGGCCAGCCCTTCTTGCTTCCGCCTCACGCTTGAGGAACAGGAAGCCCGCGGCTAGACTCCGCGAAGTTCGCCTCTGCAGGGCGGCCAGAAGGAGGCCTTCTCTTATGATCGCATGCTTCTCCCCGGAACATCGCGGTCGACTCGTGCTCGTGGTCCTCATGGTCGTGGCGCTTGCTGGAGGCGTCACGTGGATCGTGCTCGATCCGCCATGGAGCCAGTCGATCCGCGAGGTATCGCCAACCACGCCGACAGGCACGGCCCTCACGGTCAACGGAGTGGCGATTGGCTACAAGGAGCTGGCGATCGCGGCGCGGCGCGCGGAGACATCGTATCTCGAGTCGCGGAACATCTCTGCGTCGTATCTCTCGGGCGCTAACGGCGCGTTCGTGCGACTCGTCCTCCTGCGCGAAGCTACCGTGAACCTTGTCCAGCAGGCGATCGTCGTGCAGGAGGCCAAGGCGCGGAAGATCGAGATCGCCGACAAGAAGACCGACGAGGAGACGCAGAATACGCTGACCCAACTCACGGAGCAGAGTCGGAGTTCCGGAAGCGACATTTCGGGCATCCTGCTTGAGGTCGGTCAATCGCTCGACGAGTTCACGGAAGCTCTGCGCGAGGAGACCCGCGTTCGCTTGCTGTCCGATGAAGTCGCTGTGGCCGTGATTGGCACGATCACGCTGAGCGACGCGGAGCTGCGCGCACTCTATGAGGCGAAGAAGGCGACGTACGGAGCTGACTACGACAAGGCGAAGGACCGCGTCCGCTCCGATTACAACCGCGAGGAAGTCGCCCGTCGCCGCGAGCAATGGCTCGCGGCGCAGCTGGAACAGGCGCACGTCAAGATCCTCGATCCGATCCTCGCAGCGTTCGACAAGGTGAGGAAGGCCGACGACACCGGACTCGCCGACCTCGAACGGCTCTGGCAGGAGAAGAGGGTCTACGACCCGTACCTCCCTTACTACATCGCTCGCATCCACAACGACCGTGCGATCGCCGCGTTCGCCGAGCGCCAGGAACTCGAGAAGACGCTCGGCAAGACCCCCGCGGCCGAACAGACGACGCAGCTCGAGGCGATCCGAGCCCGGGAGAAGGACTCCGTGGCCAGGGCGATCTCCAGCTACGTCGCGACGCTCAAGACCGCGCCGGCGGACAGCGACCTCTTGAGGCGCATCCAGCAGCTCAACCCGCCCGCCGCCGCGCGCTCGCTCGCGATGGGACTGTCGTCGCTCCTGGACGGGAGTGCAGCCTCGGCGCAGTCGCAGCTCGAAGAGGCAATCAAGCTCGACGCTGGTCTCGCCGTCGCACGCATCGCGCTCGGCGACCTCGCAGCCAGGAAGGGCGATCCGGCGGGCGCACTCAATGGGTACCGCGAGGCGGCGGCCGGCTCCCCGAAGGATGTCGATGTGCTGCTCGCCGCCGGCGACGCATGCCTGTCCATCGCACAGCCCGCCGAGGCCGAGAAGCTCTTCCGGTCGGCACGCACCTTGGCCCCGGAGTATGCGCGTCTCTGGGTCGCCGAGGGCGATCTCGCGCTGAGTCGGCTCAACGATGCGGCAGCCGAACGCGATCGCCTCACGGCACAGGCGACGCGCACGCCGGCGGAAGACGCCCGACGAAGTGCCCTCGAGAAGATGATCGGCGACCTCTATGGCGCGGCCCGCGAGGGGTACACCAAGGCGCTGGCGCGGGCGGAGAGCGAGAGCGTCCTGGTCAGGGTCGGCAAAGCCGAACTCCTCGTCGGCAAGGACGAGGAGGCCATGGCCGCGTATCGTCAGGTTCTGGCCCGATCAACGCACTACCCCGAGGCTCACGTCGGCCTCGGCGATGTCCTCGCACGGCGCGGCGAAACGGACATGGCGTTTGCGCACTATGAGTTCGCCCTCGGCCGGATCGCGGACGTATCGCAGCAGATCGGCGTTCTCGCGCGCATCCTGAACATCGAGCCGACGAACGGCACGGCGCGCACCGCCTACGGCATCGCGCTCACCCGACTGGGACGCTGGAGCGAAGCGATCGCCGAGCTGTCCAGGATTCTCGAAGTCCAGCCAGATCTCGTCCAGGTCCATCTCTGGATCGCCGAGTCCTACGCGGCTCTCGGCGACTATGCCAAGGCGATCACTCACCTGAGAGCCGGCCTCGGCCCGACCGCGACTCCCGCCGCGAAAGACAGCGCCTGTGCGCAGATTGTCACTGTGGTCAGGCGGCAGGTCGATGGCGGCGGAACACCGTCGAGCGACGCGTTGGACGCCCTGATCGATGTCGCACGATACTGGCTCGGCAGCGGCTCTCCGGGCGACACGGTGGAGACCCTCGCGCTGCTCGCGACGATCGATCCAGAGTACCGCCAGGCCGAGGTCCAGCGCCTTCTCCAGGCCGCGAAGACCGCGCCAACGAAGCAGCAAGGCACCGGCACCATGGACTAGCGCCAGCGCGGACAGGCTGCTCGCGCCGGCCACCAGGGCGCCCCACTCGGGGTCGGCTCGGACATGCCAGGGCCGAGAGAGCTCAGCGACCCCTTGAGGCGGCCCC
>JBFYRA010000058.1:0-3637 GCA_041302485.1 Candidatus Bipolaricaulota bacterium | reverse complement strand
CCCGAATCATGCTCTCCGAGCAGGGCGGAGTGATGAAGTCGGTGTTCCTGTCGTTTGCGCCGTACGGGTCGAATGTCGCTGAACTCGTCCCCGGCACGACGACGAACGTGAAGACGTTCGGACGTCAGCACGTCGCCGACGCGATCTTCCCGTTTGCCGTCTCGGTGAATGCCGAGCGCGAAGGGCTCTACCGGCTCGTCGACGCGTCCGTTGACGCCGCGGGCGTCTTCCACGCGCTGTTCCAGGGCACGGTGGGCGGACTTACGGTCGAGAAGCGCTACACGGTCTCGCCGAAGGACGTCTACACCCTCGACTTCGAGCTTCTCGTCAAGAACCCGACCGCGAGTGCCGCGCATGTCGCGATGACCGTCGGGAACTACGTTCAGAAGAAGAACGGGCTCGAGATCACGTACCTGTTCGACGACGAGCCCGGGACGCAGATCCTCGCACGCGAATCGTACAAGACGTTCGGCGGCGTCGGTCTCATGGACAAGAACGTCGTTTTCTTCCTCACGCCGAAGGAAGGCCCGACGGTCGTCCCGACGTTCGAGCGCTTGGCGTCCGGATCGCAGCACTTCGGCCTCTCGTTCACCGCGGCGCCGCAGGCCGAGACGAAGTCGAAAAGCTCCATCTACGCCGGGCGCCGGCGATTCCTTCTGATGGAGCAGGCGGGCATCCAGGCCCTCGATCGGCCGGGCGTCGGCGCGCGGATGATGATCCCGGTCCTCCAGTTCCTCGACATCCTGTTCCGGGCGACTGGCAACTACGGCTGGGCGATCATCCTGTTCACGATTCTGACCCGCGTCCTCATGTATCCGCTGATGCACAAGCAGATGCACTCGATGGCCAAGATGCAGCGGATGCAGCCGAAGATGCGCCGGATCCAGGAGCGGTTCAAAGACGACAAGACCCTCTTGCAGCAACGGATGATGGAGCTGTACAAGAAGGAAGGCGTCAACCCGATGACCGGTTGCCTCCCGATGCTCGTTCAGCTCCCGATCATCTTCATCATCTGGCGCGGCATCCTTTACGCCGGCGAGCGCATCCATCTCTCGCCGGGATTCCTGTGGATGCCCGACCTCAGCCTCCACGATCCGTACTTCATCCTCGTGATCGTGACGACGCTGATCATGCTTTGGCAGCAGTGGAAGCTCACGCCGCAAATGGGCTCCGACGGCGGGCCGATGGGCAAGATGTTCGGCTACGTCTTCCCCGTGCTCATGGCCGTGCTGTTGTGGCAGTTCCCCGCCGGGCTGTGGCTCTACTACCTCCTGACGACGGCGGCGCAGGCCGCGCAGCAGGCAGTCGTCAATCGCCAGCTTGCGCGGTCCGACAGCCTCGCCGCGGCGACGCCTGACGGCGACATCGAGTTGGGAAGCGGCGATGACAGCGGACGAAGTCCGTAGCGAAGCCGAAAGCTTCTTGCGCGCCGTGTTCGGCGTCCTCGAGGAAGACGTCACGATCGAGATCGAGCCGACCGCCGAGGAAGGGCTCTACGTGAACCTCATCGGCAACGCGTTCGCGCTGCCCGAGGAGCGTCCCGTGCTGACGGCGCTCGAGTACCTGTTGCGCGGCGTGCTGTACCGCAAGACAGGAACCGACATCGACGTCGTCCTCGACGCCAACGGTTCGGTCAAGCGCCGGCGGGCCGAGCTCATCGGCTTCGCACTGTCGAAGGCCGAAGAAGTTGTGCGCGAGAAGAAGCGCGTGCGGCTCAACGCGATGCCCGCGCACGAGCGACGGATCGTCCACGTGACGCTCGCCGACTACCCGGGCATCAAGACCTACAGCATCGGCGCTGGGGACCATCGCCGCGTCGTGATGGAGCCGGCGTCCGGGGCCGCGCCGGAGTCCGGCCACGGGCCGGACGACGCCCGCGACGACGAGACGGCCGCCACGCCAAGCGAGGACTAGTGCTCGGGGACACGATCGCCGCGATCTCGACCGCGATCGGCGAAGGCGGGATCAGCCTCGTGCGCGTCAGCGGCCCCGACGCTGTTGCGATCGCCGACCGCGTCTTCCGTTCGCCGCGCGGCACTCTGCTCGCCGACCAGGCATCTCACACCGTCCATTACGGGCACGTCGTCGCCGACGGACGAGCCGTTGACGAAGTCCTCGCCACGCTCCTGCGCGCGCCGCGCACCTACACGCGGGAAGACACGATCGAGATCGGCTGCCACGGCGGACTCGCCGCCGCGCGGGCCGTGCTCGACGGCCTCCTCGCCGCCGGTGCGCGGCTGGCCGAGCGGGGCGAGTTCACGCAACGAGCGTTCCAGAACGGCCGCATCTCGCTCGATCAGGCCCAGGCCGTGCTCGACATCGTGCGGGCCCAGACCGCGCTCGGACTCGAAGCGGCCGTCGACCGACTCGGCGGCCGGTTCTCGGGCGAGATCGCCGAGCTGCGGCGCGAGCTTGAGGCGCTGGCGGCCGATCTCGAGGTCGAGATCGACTTCCCGGACCTAGATGTCGAAGTGGAGGCCCTCGCGCCCCGCATCTGCGAGCTTGCGACGCGCGTCCGCGACCTCGAGTCGCGCGGCGAGCAGGGCCGCATCGTGCGGGAAGGCCTCACCGTGGCGATCCTCGGCCGACCGAACGTCGGCAAGTCGACCCTGCTCAACGCGCTGTTGGCCGAAGAGAGGTCGATTGTTGCCCCCACACCGGGAACGACGCGCGACACCGTCGAAGAAGTCGCCTCGATCGGCGGGATTCCCGTGCGGCTCATCGACACCGCCGGGCTGCGGGCTCCCGAGGACGAGATCGAAGCCGAAGGCGTGCGCCGTGCCGAAGCTGCCGCTCACCGCGCCGATCTCGTGCTCGTGCTCGTCGACCGCTCGTCGCCCCTCGAACCCGACGACCGGGCGCTGTTGGCGCGGCAGTTCGGGATTCCGCGCATCGTCGTCAAGAACAAGGCCGACCTCGACGACCGTTTCGGCCCAGGCGCACTCACCGCAATCAACGACCCCATCGTCGAGATCTCGGCCCGCGACGGCCGCGGCCTCGACGCGCTGCGCACGACGATCCTCTCGCTTCTCGTCTCCGGCGGGATCCCGACGCGCAACACCGTCCTGCTCCTCGACACGTGGGAACGGGACCTCCTGCGCCGTATGTCGTGCGCGCTCGGTCGCGCGGTGGAGACGTCCGAATCCGGCGCGACGCCCGACATCGTCGCCGAAGAGCTGCGCAGCGCTCTCCAAGCTGCCGGCGAGCTCCAGGGCATCGACCTTCCCGAATCGATCCTGGCACAGATCTTCTCGCGCTTCTGCGTGGGAAAATAGACGAGCCCGCGAACGCGGCCCGCATGTCCCTGTAGCGTGGGAGCTTGCCTCCCACGTCTCTGCCCGACGGGATGTCGACGTTCTCGACGAACGTCGCACACAGCGACGCTACGGCGAACGGGATTCCTCGCTCCTGTTCTCGTCTCGATCAGCGGTGCCACGACGTCGGCCGCGAGGATCAGGGTCGGGTTCGAGCCCTGTCGGAGTTTCGCGCGGCGCGAGTGCGTAACTCATAAGCTGTCCGAAGGACAACCCAGGTTACGAGTCCCGCCAGGCGTGCCGGAAACAGTGGCAGTCACCCGACAGTGGCTGCACGGTTACCGAGCAGAGTACCTACGGGTTACGACGCCCTGCAGGGGCGA
>JBFYRA010000048.1:0-2809 GCA_041302485.1 Candidatus Bipolaricaulota bacterium | reverse complement strand
CCAGACGATGTAGGCGCCGGTCTTCGGATCCATGATCTTGATGTCGGTCCAAATCTTGTCCCGCACATCGCAATCGATATTCTCGTCCGTGTCGTAGATCGCGACCCAGACCTCAGTTCCTTCCTGAATGTTCGTGACCCTGTTCTGGCCGTTCTTGTCGGTCGCGAAATACATCTCCGAGCTCGACGCGACGGCGGACAGGGCGAAGAATGCCATAACGAGAATCGTTACGACACTCAGTACTCCCAGTCTCTTCTTCAACGTCCTACCTCCTTCATAATTCGAGGATCTCGCTTGCGTTCCTTGGTTTCGCTCATCTCTTCCAGTCATCGGAGGCACCCCCTGTCTTGCTTTCTGGCCTCCATCCTGCTTGTAGGGACACACGGTTCCACAACGTTCCGCCCCACCACCTCCAGAGAGAAGCCCCATTGCATGGGCTCCCGCCCGGCGGCCTGCCGGGCTTGAGGAACAAGCGTTGCGAGCAACCACAACGCCAAGACACATTCTCAAAGACCAAGGGGAGTGGCTGCCCACCCCCTCATTTCGTGAGTCGCCCGATATTACTCCACGGCCGCAACCCCTGTCAAGCTGGATCAGGACTGCGCCTTCACCCCGTCGCCGGGCGTCGCGAGCGGCGGGCCGCGACACCTTCCGAACTGCGCGGGGCGCGCAGAATCCAGGTCTCATCATGTGGCGACCACCCCCTGGTCCGCACTCATCAAGATCCTGAAACAGCCTACTACGCAGCGATGGGCGCGCCGGGCGCGGGGTCCGAGCCGGCGAGGACATCTGTCCGTAATCCCCGCCACGCTGTGGATCGTCCGGCGGCGGCCCGAAGTCGCTTCGGTCTCTTCATGGCGATCGTGAGAGGGTATACTGGGCCGTTGCGCCGGAGAGGCTCGCCTTGCGGGCGGGCTAGGCCCAAGCGGTCCACCTGAGAGGGAGGAGGAACCATGAGCGCGCAAAGACGGAGACGCATCCTCGTCGGCCTCTTGGCCGTGGCAGGCATCATCGGGCTCTCGCTCGGCGCCGTCGCGGAGACGGTGTCGGTGAAGACGAACGATGGCGACGTGCTCCAGGGGGCGTTGTCCGGCCTGGCCGCCATGCTCCGGCTCGAGGATCCGGTGCCCCAGGTGGGGCCCGCAGCGCAGTTCGACATTCCTCTCCCTTCGATCCAACAGATCTGGGTCGACTTCCCCCGCGTCGTCATCGAGACGGCGACCCACGTCATCGTCGGCCCCTACTCGGCGTTTTCGGGCATCGCTCAGCTCCTCCGCGTCGAGCGGTTCGGCGACGCGCGACAGATCCCGTTTGCGGCGATTCGCCAGATCGCCTTCGGCGATACGGGATTCCGGGAGCTGCCGCGCGAGTGGCTGGGGCAGAGCTGGCTCAACCAACGCATTCGCGTCGTGCAGAAGACGATCGCCGACGCGGCGGCCTCGGCGGCAACCGTCCCCTCAACGTCTGTCATTGCAGCGCCGACGCTCGTGTATGAGGGTCCCGAGCTGAGCGACGTCGTCTGGAACGGCGCCGCGCCCGTCGCGCCCGAGACGACCCCGGCAGCATCGAGCGGCGGCCTCCCGTGGTGGGTGCTGCTCATCGGCGTCGCCGTGCTTGTCGCAGCGTTCCTGTTCATCCCGGCCGGTAGCGGTTCGTGAGGTCGGCTCGCCGCGCGATCGCCGGGGCTGTCAGTTTCGCCGCGGCCTTTGGATGTCTCGTTGCTGCGGCACCCCCGAACGATTCGGCAACCCCGCGATTCGTGATCGAGCACGCCGCGGGAACCTCCGCCGCGTACGTCGAGCTCGTCCGCAACGGGCTCAACGCGGCCTACGAGCTTTTCGTCACGCACGGCCTGTTCCCGACGTTTGACCGAGCCGTCGTCGTGCGGATTCTCGACGGCGACATGGACGGGATGGGCGCCGAGTACCTCGACGAGGACGAGGAGGGGAATCCCATTCCGATCATCGAGATCGCGTCGCGCGAGGCGATGTCCGACGCGGCGGACGAGATGCTCGTCAGCGTGTCGCTCGACGACGCGGTTCTCTCGACCACGGCGCACGAGTTCTTTCACGTGCTTCAGGACTACGCGGCACTCCACGGGCAGGGCGACATCGAGGAGCCAGCGTTCGTCGAGCCGCTGGCGACCGCCATTCAGGAGCTTGCCGCCCCCAACGCCGACGACTACCTCGACGCCGCGATCGACTTCCTGCGCGCGCCCGACGACGCGCCGTTCTTCAGCCGCGGCTACGACGCAGGCATCTTCTGGGTCTTCGTCCTCGAACGCTACGGGCTCGACGCCATCCGGCGCGTGATGGCTGCGAGCGCCGCGGCGGACGGCGCGCGCGCCATCGACCTCGCGTTCGCCGGCGACGGCTTGGCATTCCTCGACGTGTGGGCGAAGTTCGCCGCAGCCTGGGCCACAGGCACGCTCCCCGACGCCGCCGCGCGGGCGGAGCTCGCGCACGCCTGGAGGCGCGAGACCGGTCTCGCCGGACTCGACCGCCCTCCCGTCATCGCCGTCGCACGCTGGGAAGGCCGCCCACTCGTCGTTGACCACGCCACGGAGGACGAATACGCGGCGCCGCTCAGGCTTTCGTATCCCTACGGCATCGACGCCGTCTCCATCCACGTGGAGTCGCAAGATGCGCTCGCCATCGCGATCGACGCCGCGACAGCCGTCGACCTCCGCGTGATCGTCGTCGGCCGTCGCGACGGCGCGTTCGACCTTCTCTCCCTCTCGTCGGGGCGCCAGGTCGTCATCGCGCAACCTGACCGCTACGCGGAGATCCTGATCGTCTTGACGCGCGGC
>JBFYRA010000031.1:0-21729 GCA_041302485.1 Candidatus Bipolaricaulota bacterium | reverse complement strand
GCCGCGCTGCCGCGGGACCCCGCGCTTCTGCGCGATCTGCATCTCCTGCTCATCCAGTTGGGACGCACGCTGTGTCGCCCGCGCCGGCCGGCCTGCGGAACCTGTCCAATCCTGCCGCGATGCGAGCACGGGCGCACCGCGCCGGCGGTGACATGAACGAGACAACGCAAGAGATGTCCCCACTCGCCGACCATGTCCGAGAGCTCGGCGTCGCCCTGTCGGCGGCCGGATGGAGGATGGCCGTCGCCGAATCCTGTACGGGAGGCGGTCTCGGAGCAGCGATCACAGACCAGGCGGGAAGTTCCGCCTATTTCCTCGGCGGCGTCATCGCCTACGACAACCGATTGAAGACGGCGTTGCTCGGGGTGCCAGACGACGCGATCGAGCGGTGTGGCGCAGTCAGTCTCGAAGTCGCCGAGCATATGGCCGAGGGGTGCAGAAGGCTTGTCGGCGCCGATCTTGCCGTGGCCATCACGGGCATCGCCGGCCCTGGTGGTGGTACGGCGGAGAAGCCCGTGGGGCTGGTTTTCATCGCCGTGGCCGCACCGCATCTGACGCGTGCGGAGGCGTTCCACTTCGCCGGCGACCGGAGCGACGTCCGCCGGCAGGCCGTGGCCGCCGCCTTGCGGCTGGCGATCGACGTCGCGTCGTTCTTGATCGCCCCAGCGTGTCCCGCTAGACTGCGCCCATGAAGCAGCCGTTGCGCAATGCGCTTCGCTTCGCGGGCTCAGTCCTCATCGGTGCTCTCAGCGTCAGTCTCGTCCTGTACTTCGTCGGCTGGCGGGAGACTCTCGGCGCGATGCGGGCGCTCAGCTTCGTCGGCGCCGTCGAGGTGTTCGGAGTCGTCTTTCTGAGCGTATCGGCGTGGGTCGTCGGCTGGCGGATCATCCTTCGCGCGTACGGGATCCACACGCCGATCCGCCGCATCATCGGCGCACGCCTCAGCACGTATGCCGTGTCGTATCTCACCCCGACCTTGTACTTCGGCGGCGAGCCGTTCGGGGCGTTTCTCGTTGCGGACAAGAACGCGGCTCCGGCCACGCGGGTCTTCGCGACGATCATCGTCGAGCGGTTCCTGCTCGGCGTGAGCTTCACCTTGTTCATCCTCGTCGGCGGCTTCTTCGCCGCGACCTCGCCGGCCATCGCCCCGAACGAAAAGTGGATTCTCGTCGCCGGACTGGGATTCATCGCCACGTGGATCGTGATCGGTCTCGTGAACTTCGCGTGGAACCTGAAGTGGGTCAGCCGCGTCATCCGCTGGCTCGGGCACCGAGTGCCGCGCTGGCGCGACCGCCTCGCGCGGGCGGCGGCCAAGGTCTCCGAGACTGAGGACGAAGTGAGCTATGCGTTCACGCGCCACCGAAGGGCGACGCTGTGCGCGTTCCTGATCCAGATCGCGACGACCGTCCTGACATTCCTCCGGCCCGCGGTGTTCTTCGGCGCGTCGATCGGCATGACGTTCACGATCTCTCAGCTCTTCATCCTGTTCTCGTTGTACATTCTGCTCGGCTTCTTCCTCTGGATCACGCCGGGCGGTCTGGGAACGAGCGAGGCCGGGGCCATCGGCATCTTCCACCTCGTCGCCCCGACGGTCACCACCGGGCAGGCGGTCGCGTATTCACTCTCCTTCAAACTCGCCGAGATCTTCTTCGTCGTGATCGGCGTTTGGTACCTGATGCAGCGCGGACTCAGCTTCCTCGAGCACAAGGCCGTCGCGGCGGCGCATCACGCCCGAGAGGACGTCGGCGGCTCGCGGCACGGCCGCGGTCCCGCCAGCTAGGAGATCGGGGAGAAGCGGTTCGACGCCAGGTGCGCCGCGCCGAGCAGACCGAGAAGCCCGCCCATCAGGAGGCCGAGCACGACGGCGACCGTGCCAACCCCCACGAACCGCGACGGATCCAAGACGGGTTCGACGCCCGCGCCGGGCGACGACATCGCGTATAAGGCAAGCCCCACGATGAGTAGGACGCCGGCGAGCAGCCCGATCAGGATCCCGGTGACCTCGATGGCTGCGAGGATGCTGCGCTCCGATACGCCGGATAGCCGCATCAGCCGGATCTCGTGACGGAACGCGTGCAGAAGCGCGCGGAACCCTTCCCGCGCCAATCCGAGGGACGCGAGGGCAAAGACGACGAGCCCGCAGAGCAACACGAGGCGCGTCGTCTTCGTCAGCGCGATTCCGCCTGATACGCCGCTCGATGTCTCGACGAACGTGATCCCGTCCGTGGATCGCAGCGCCGCAGTCAGCCCTGACACTGCGCCTGCCGACCGCGCGACGAGGACGAAGGAGCCTCCCGTCCGCTCGGACGTAACCTGTGCGGGAAGGCTGTAGCGGATGCTCTGGACATCGTTGCGCTCCTGCAGGCGAAGGAATAGGCTGTTCACTGCGTCCCGAGACAGCCGCGGCGCCACGTAGGCGATGATGTCTGTCGCACCGAGCCCGCCCGACGGAACGGTGGGAGCTTCCGGAACCAGAAACAGCGCCGCGAAGCACGCGAGGAAGAGGACGAGGGACAGGAGGGCCGACGAGAGGAGGACGGCGCTGCGCACGCGAATTGCCCCGAGGAGCTCGCGCAGGAGGAAGAAGAAGGCGCTCATGCGGGACTCACCTTCCCGTCGCGCAAAGAGAACACCCGGTCCACGTGCGCGGAGCGGGGAATCGGTCCCCGCGTTGCCACGACGACCGTCGATCGACCGTCGTGGATCTTCGCGAGCAGAGAGCCGACGGCCTCCTGCTCATCGGGATCCAGGCCCTCGAACGGCTCATCCAGCAACAACAAGAGAGGCGAGTTGCAGAGGGCGAGGGCGAGTCCGAGCCGCACGCGCTCGACGGGCGGAAGGTCCTCGGCGTCCGTCCCTCGCTCCCGAATCAGCCCGACGGTCTCGAGCGCCAGCAGCGCCTTCTCGTCCGCTTCCTCGCGGTCGTCGCCGAGGATGCGCAACTTGAACAAGAGGTTGTCGAAGACCGTTCGCGGAAGGGGGACGAACGCCTGCGGGAGGATTCCGATGCGACGGCGTAGTCCGAGCGCCCGCTCGCGACTCAGTCGCGCGACGTTGCGCCCATGAACCAGGATCTGGCCTCGCTGCGGCGGAACCACCGCGCCCAACAGGCCGAGCAGCAGCGTCTTCCCCGCCGACGCAGGGCCGACGAGATAGACGGCCTCCCTCGGGTCGACGTGCAGATGCACGTCCTCGAGGACCTTGATCCCGTCGTCGGTCGAGAAAGACAGCTCCGAGACCTGAATCATGCCGGACTCCGCGCCGCGGCGAATCGCTCGCGTCCGGCCAGATCCCGTTCGACGGCCACGTCCACGAGGCCGGCGTCCACCAACAGCCGGCGGACGCGCTCGCCTTGCTCGTGCCCGATCTCGAGCAGCAGGTGGCCGCCTCGCTCGAGATGGGCGGCAGTTCCGGAAATCAGGCGCGCGATGTGCTCGACGCCGCTCTTCCCGCCGTCCAGGGCGACGTGCGGCTCATGATCGCGGACCTCGGGGGAGAGGCCGCCCAACGCGCCGGTCTCGACGTATGGCGGATTCGAGACGATGAGGTCGAAGACACCGCTCACGTTCGCGAACCAGTCGCTTTCGACAAACGCCACGCGACCTACCACGCCGTTGAGCACAGCGTTCTCCCGCGCTAGATCGAGGGCGTTCGGCGAGATGTCGACGGCAGTGACCGCAGCAAAGGGAAGGTACCGCGCGAGGCACACGGCAAGAACCCCGCTGCCGGTGCCAAGGTCGAGGCAACGTGCCGGCTGGTCGCGCGCCACGAGACGCAGCGTCCGATCGAGCAGTTCCTCGGTCTCGGCGCGGGGAATCAGTGCGTCCCGGCGCACTCTGAACCGCAGGCCGAAGAACGTCACCTCGCCGATCAAGTGCTGAAGTGGCGTCCCGGAACGACGCTGCTGGATGAACGACTTGAATCGGGCGCGTTCATCGACCGAGAGCGGCTTGTCCGGCGAGAGGTAGAGGTGCAGGCGCTCCACCTCGAGTGCATGCGCAAGGAGGATCTCGGCCTCAAGCCTCGGCTGGACGATCCCCGCATCCTCGAAGTATCCACGGGTCCAATTCAGGACCTCGCGGATGGTCCATTCAGCAGACAGTGCTCCCCCCTCGCTCGCCGCGTTCCCCCAACGCGTCCCGGGCCACTACAATAGCGAAAGCTTGTAGGCAATTCAAGCAACGCATATACTCTACGCACTTGCGGAGCGCGGGTCAGTGCCCCGACTCCGGGTGACTCGATGATCGGTCGCGTGCTCGTGGCGGTGGGATGCTCGGCGTTGGGAGGCGTGGCGGGCGCGGCCAATCGGTTCCTGCCCGGCTCCTCGGGGCTTCCTTCTCTCGGAGCGAACGTGGGCATCGGCGCAGGGTGCGGCCTCGCCGTCGGCCTTCTCGTTGCACTCCTCTGGGCGAGGATCGTGCGCGCGATGTCGGAGCCGACAGCTGCGACGCGATTGCAGAACGGACTCCTTTGCGGCGCCGCCGGGACGGCGGTCGGGTTCGGCCTCCGCGCCGCCATCGTGGCTGTGTTCTCGCCACTCTCCGGCGCGCGTGTCGCCGCCGGCGTTCTTCTCGGTGCATCCACCCTTTTCTCCGTGGGAGCCGGCCTCCTGTCCGTTACGCCCGTGTTTGCGCAACGGCTGCCCGGATCCGGCGAGCGAACCTCGAACGGACGTCCGCGCGTCCAGGGCTCGCGCAAGCTTCTCGACACGAGTGTCATTATCGACGGGCGGATCAGCGATCTCGTGGCCACGGGATTCATCGAGGGCGAAATCTTGGTCCCCGAGTTTGTCCTCCATGAGCTCCAGGGGATCGCAGACTCTGCCGACGGGCTGCGACGGAGGAAGGGGCGGCGGGGGCTTGAGGTGCTACATCGGCTGATGGAGGACGACCACGTCGCCTTCCGCGTCGTGGCACACGACTACCCCACGATCGTCGAGGTCGATCGCAAGCTGATTCGGCTCGCGAAGGACGAGAACGCGCTCCTCATCACGACCGACTACAATCTCAACCGCGTCGCGCAAGTCGAAGGGATCGGCATCCTTAACGTGAACGAGCTGGCCAACGCGGTCAAACCGCGATTCGTCCCCGGGGAGCAGATCGACGTCGAGATCATCGACCGCGGCGCGGAGATCAACCAGGGAGTCGGGTATCTCGACGACGGGACGATGATCGTTGTCGAGAATGGGCGCCGGCACGTCGGGCGGACGATCAAAGCCACGGTGAAGAGCACCTTGCAGACGGACGCCGGACGCATGCTGTTTGCCGAGCCGGCGAACGAAGTCCCTCGTTGGGAGAAGGAGCGGGAAGCGAGATGACAGGGCGAATGGTCGGACTCCTCCTCGTGGCGCTGCTGTGCGCGGCGACCGTCGGGTGCTCCTTGGGCGGCAACAGCACGCCCGCGCTGGCGAGCCTCGAGCCGGCCGTGTCGCCGGACGGGCGCCGCCTCGCGTACGAGTCTGCCGTCGAGCAGCGCCTCAAGCTGTTCGTGCGCGACCTTTCGACCGATGTCTCCGAGCAGATCACGGACGGAACGTCCGACGACTTCTCCCCCGCCTGGTCCCCGGATGGAGGATCGCTCGTCTTCGCCTCCAATCGCGAGAAGGGCAATGTGGACATCTACACGATCGACGTCGCGTCGCGCCAACTCCGGCGGCTCACCACCGACGCCGGGAACGACATGTACCCGGCGTGGTCGACGAACGGACGCATCTTCTTCAATTCGGATCGGACCAAGGCTTGGCAGGTCTACTCAATCCTTCCAGACGGATCCGACGCGGTCGTCGTGGTCGCGAATCCCGCTCCATGACAGCCAGCGCCGTTCTGCTGGCCGCCGGCCGCGGCCGGCGCATGGGTCTTGAGGTCAACAAGGCGTTTCTGCCGATCTCGGGCACACCTCTCTTGACTCGTGCGGCCGCGGCGCTGGCGCAGTCGCCCGACATCGACGAGCTCATCGTCGTCGCCCATCCCGACGAGATGGGGACCGTCGCAGCGATGCTTCCCGCAATGGACATCCCGGTTCGCATCGTCTCCGGCGGCGCCGAACGCCTTGACTCCGCCCGCGCCGGCGTCGCTGTGGTGACAGGCGACATCGTGCTCGTTCACGACGCCGCGCGGCCTTTCGTCTCCCCCGAGCTCATCCATCGTGTCCTTCAGGGCGCCCGGCGCTGCGGAGCATGCATTCCCGTGATCCGCGTTGTCGACACGCTGCGCCGCGTCGAGACGTCGGGCCTGGCCTGCGTGGAGGCGATCGACCGCACGGGACTCGTTCGCGTCCAGACGCCACAAGGGTTTCGGACCGATCTCCTGCGCGCAGCTCTCGCAGCGTGGGCCGACGCGACCCCGCCGACGGACGATGCCGCCGCCGTCCTGGCTTATGGCTCCCCCGTCTCCACCGTGGAAGGGGACATGTGGAACATCAAACTCACAACCCCTGAGGACCGCGAGTTCGCAGCCCGTGTGGCCGCCGGTTGGGAAGTCGCGTAGAGAAGCCTTTTCCCTACGCATTGCCGTGGCTCGGCGTCACCGCTAGAATGCTCGCCAGTTTGTTGCGTCAAGGAGGGATTATGGTGTTCGGAAAGAGGCTCCTCGTGGTGTTGGCATTGGTGGCGGCGGTCTCCGTCTCGTCGATGGCGGCTGTGGATTACATCGTCCCGCTGACGAACCCGGACGGAAACATCGGCTTCTGGCTCCTGAACAACACAACGGGTGCGACGGTCACCGGTGTGAGGATCGAGTTCAGCGAGCCGGTCACGATTCTCTCGAGCAATGCGATCGGCGGCAATCTCGTCCCGGCCGAGGGAACAAGCGGCTCGGCGTTCACGTTCCTCGGCGAGCTGGTCAGCCACGGCACGTTCCCAATCCAGTGGGAGCCGGCCACGGCGACCCCGACCTTCATCGTGTGGCTGTCGGGCCAGAGCGCCGTCGGCACGCCATACTTCACGACCATCGAGAAGCTTGGCTATCTCTTCGGGCAGGGCATCGTCTACCTACGGCAGGCGAATCCGGCCGCTTTGCAGGCTGCATTCGGACAGTTCTTCGCCGACAATGCCGCGTACTTCGCGGTCCTGGCGCAGACGCTCGGCATGTCGCTGCAGGACTCGCTCCTGCCGATCATCATGTCGGCTCCGGCGGAGGGAATCCAGAACTTCTTCAACACGATCGTCGGAATGCTCGGCGTGACAGACCTTCAGAGCCTCGTCGGCGGCGACGTGAGCTTCAACGCGTTGTTCAAGGTGCTCGGTTTCTAGAGACCTTCCTTGAGCGGAATCTGACGCGCGGGGGCCTCGGCCCCCGCGCATCTTTTTCGGAGCCCGCCCGGACTACAACCCCTCGGCATGAGGATGGCGGTGATGGGCATCGGGGCGGTGCGCGTGGACGTGCTCGGTCTCCGCATGGCGGTGTTCGTGCGCGTGTGCCTCTTCTATCGCTGCGCCATCGGCGTGAGCGTGCTCGTGGTGCTCGTCGTGGACGTGCCGATGCGCGTGGACCATCGCCTCGTGAGCGTGGGCGTGCTCGTGGCGTTCACGCGCGAGAAGCCACGAGGCCGCCGCCACGAGCGGCAGGGCCGCGAGGGTCGTCGTCCCCGGCAGCTCGCGGAAGATCGCGGCCGACAGCGCGGCAGCGAGAAAGGGCGCGGTCCCGAACAGCGCTCCGGTGCGAGCGGCCCCGAGCCTGCGGAGAGAGCGCACAAACAGGGCGATGCTCGCGCCGTAGGAGACGGCGCCGAGAGCGAGGGCAGCCGCCGCGCTTCCGACGGACGGAAACGGTCGGCGAAGCGCCAGCGCCAGCAGGAGCGAGAATGAGCCCGCGCCAAGGCCTTTCAGGATCACGATCGCCTTCGGATCGCGAAGCGAGATGTGTCGCGTGAGGTTGTTGTCGAGTCCCCACAGCGCACAGGCCCCGACGATCAGGAGAGCACCGGGAGAGAAGCCCCAGACGCCGCGCGGGTCGAGCGCCAGCAAGACCCCGCCGGCCGTGACGAGTCCAATGGCCAGCCAGGCCGTGCGGCCGACGGCTTCACGGAACAGGAGGGCGGCGACCATGGCCGTCGCTGCCGTCTCGAGCGTCAAGAGCAACGATGCCGTTGCTGCAGGTGTTGTCATCAACCCAAACAGCAGGAGAAGCGGCGCCGCGATCCCGCCCACGAGGACGGCGCCGCCTAGCCAGGGCAGATCGCGACGCTCGAGGCCCGCCTCGCTTCGAGGGCGCCCAATCCAGACGAGGATGCCTGCCAACACGGCGAGACCCGCGCCGGCACCGAGGTAGAGGAGCCCTGCGAGGACCACGGGATCGACATCGACGAGCAGCAGCTTGGACAAGGGAGCGGAGAGACCGAAGAGGGCCGCGGCGAGGACTCCATCGAGCATCCCCGCTCGCCCCGGGTGGCGCGGGTCGCTCACGCCGGCCCCTGAAGGAGAGAGCGCACGCGCGGCGGATCCAGCGGGTACTTCGCGATGCGCCGTCCGGTGGCGTGAGCCACCGCGCGGGCGACCGCGGCGTGTGCGGCCATCAGCGGCACCTCGCCGATGCCCTTCATGCCGTACGGTCCGGCCGGGAAGAGGTCCTCAACGAAGTCGACGGCTGGCGAGAGAGGGACATCGCGAATGGTTGGAATGCGGTAGGTCGTGAACCCGTTCGCGGCCAGCCGGCCGTCTCTTACGTCGATTCCTTCCATCAATGCGAAGCCGATTCCCTGGGCGATTCCGCCTTCAACCTGGCCGGCGGCAAGAGCGCGATTCAGGATGCCACCCGAATCGTGCACGGCAATGACGTCGACCACACGCGTCTCGCCCGTGCGTACGTCCACTTCGACCTCGGCGATGTGCGTAGCGTATGCGTAAACTGGGTAAGCGTCGCCGAGCCCGGTCACGGGATCCCAGCTCACCGGCTCGGTCGAGGACCATCCTTCGACCGCAGGATCGAGGTTTCCCATCCAAAACTGATGAGCGATCTCCGGCAATCGGCGCGGGATCTCGTTCTTCGGAATCCTTTGCTTTCGTGCGACCTTGTCGATACGCTCGCGCAGCTTCGCTGCCGCGTCGAGCACGGCGAGCGCGCTCATCATCGTGCCGCGCGACGCCACGGTCGGCCCGCTGTCGGGAACACGCGACGTGTCGACGGGCGCCAGGTGGATCTTCTCAATCGGAATCCCGAGCCCTTCGGCGGCCACCTGCAGCACAGCCGTCGCCAGACCCTGCCCCATCTCGACCGTGCCGATCGCCACCGTCACCGAGCCGTCAGCCTCGAGCTTCATCGTCGCGCCGGCCTTGTCGAGGAACGGCGCTTTGCCGCCCAGCCCGACGCCGTAGATCACGCTGGCAAGACCAAGTCCACGTTTGGTCTCCGTCGATGTCTCGTTGGCGAACTCGATCCGTGCAAGCCGACTCGACCAGTCGGCAAGTTCGGCCGCGCGTTCGAGCGTGTCCGAGATTCCCACGCTGTCTCTCACGAGATGGTCGGTTGCCGTCCTGTCTCCAGCGTGCAGTACGTTGCGGCGGCGGATCTCGACCCGGTCGAGCGCGAGCTTCTCGGCGAGCAGATCGATCTGCGACTCGTGCGGGAAGATGACCTGCGGACTCCCGAATCCGCGAAACGCTCCATTTGGGACAGTGTTCGTCGCAACCGAGCGTGCGACGATGCGGACGTTTGGCACGCGGTACGGACCGGCCGCTGTGACGAGGCTGCGCCAAAGAACCGCCGAGGACAACGTCTGGTACGCACCGGCGTTAAGAACGATGTCGACATCGATCGCCGTGATTCGGCCGTCGGCGTCGGCTGCCGTCTTGTAGCGAACGACCGCAGGGTGACGCTTGCTCGTCGTCAGGACATCTTCTTCGCGGGTCAAGACGAGCTTGACCGGTCGTCGCGTGGCCCAGGCGCCGATCGCGGCGAGCGATCCGATGAGCGAGGGCACGTCTTCCTTGCCGCCGAAAGCGCCGCCCGTCGCCGCAGCCACGACACGCACCTTGGCGAGCGGGAGTCCGAGGACTTTCGCCACGGCGTTCTGGACGTAAAACGGGCATTGCATCGAGCCGTAGACGGCCATCGCGCCGAGCTCTTCCGGCACCGCGACGGCGCCCTGCGTCTCGAGGTAGGCATGTTCCTGATACCCGGTCTCGTAGACGCCCTCGACGACCGCCGCGGCACGAGCGAGGGCCCGATCGACGTTGCCCTTGTCGAGCACCATGCGGTTGAAGAGATTCCCTCCCTCGGACGCGGAGGGCACGGCCACCTGCGGCGCATCCGGTTCGAGCGCAGCGAGCGGGTCGGCCACATAGGGCAAGGCTTCGTACTCGACGTGCACGACGGCCGCAGCCGCACGGGCCTCGGCTCGCGTTTCGGCAACGACGAGAGCCACGGGCTCCCCGACGTAGCGGACGACGTCCGCGGCGAGCGCCGGCTGGTCGTCGACGATGACGTGCACGATGTTCGCACCCGGGACATCGGCCGCGGTCAGAACGGCGACGACTCCGGGAAGAAGACGTGCCTCGTCGGCAACGACGCCGACGAGGCGCGCATGCGGATAAGGACTTCGAATCACCGAGGCATGAAGCATGCCGGGGAACGCAAGGTCGTCCGCATACCTCGCCTCGCCCCGGACCTTGTCCACGGCATCAGGCCGCGGCATCGCGGCGCCGATGAGCGTCGCGGGCTTCGGCTTCACTACAGACGGCCTCCCATCGTCAGCGTGAGAATCGCCTTCTGCGTGTGGAGGCGGTTCTCCGCCTGGTCGAGGATCCACGACAGCTTGTTGTCGCAGACTTCCGGATCGGCTTCGTTGCCGCGGTCGACGGGCATGCACTGGAGAAGGTATCCCGGGCGGCCGAGCTTCTTCTGGCGATCGGGCGAGTACTTCCAGCCCATGTACTTCTTCGCGATCTCGGCCTCTTTCTCCTTCCCGATCGTGTAGCGATCCTTCGAGAACCAGTTTCGCGGGAAGACGACGGTCGCCCCATCGAGCGCCTTGTCCAAGTCGTGCGAGATCTCGAACGACCCGCCCGACGCCGACGCAAGGTCGCGGCAGTCCTGCATGACCTTCGGATCGAGGTCGTATTCCGGCGGATTGGCCACTACGACATCCATTCCGTACATCGAGGAGATGAGCGCCGTGCCCTGAACCGAGCACCAGCCGCGGATCCACGGCGACCAGGCCCACATGATGACGATCTTCTTCCCTTTGACATCCGAGTCGAGCTTCTCGTGCATCGTGTAGATGTCGGTCAGCGACTGGCACGGGTGGTTGATGTCCGAGGCCATGTTGATGATTGGCACGCGGCAATGCTTGGAGAACTTCTGCATCACCTCGTCCGCCTCGCCGTAGTAGCGGATCTTGTCGTCGAGGAGGCGAATGCCCACGCCGTCGCAATACCGCTCCATCGCCTCGGCGGTGTCCTTCACCGTCTCCCCGGCGCCCGGCTTGTCCTCGAGCGACAAGCGCGTCGTCTGCGGGTCGATGAACTGCGCGTGCCCGCCGAGCTGCGTCATCGCCGTCTCGAACGACATGCGCGTTCGCGTCGAGCCGGCGAAGAACATCATCGCGAACGTCTTGTACTCGAGCGTCGGGTGAGGAATGCGGCTGTAGTACGCGCCCTTCAGCTGGTCGGTGACCTTCATCGCGATGTCGTATTCCTCGCGAGTCCAGTCGAGCTCGCTGATGAGGTCCCGTCCCGCGAGATCAAACCAACTCATGAAACCTCCTTCGCAACAGCACGAACCGCAGAGAGCGCAGGGGATCGGGGAGATCGCTCACGAACCGTGGACTCCATCTCGGCGTCCTCTGCGTCCTCTGCGGTGTGCTTCCCCGTTCTAGCCCATGATGCAGGCCATCATCCCTTTCTGGCCGTGGAGGCGGTTCGCCGCCTGTTCGATGATCACGGAGTTCGGGCCGTCGATGACGTCGTCGGTGACCTCCATGTCACGATCCGCGGGCAGGCAGTGCATGTAGATCGCGTTGTTCGTCAGCTTCATCTTCTCCGACGTCGTGATCCAATGCTTGTTCGCCTCGAAGACGGCCTTCGCCTTCTCCGCGTCCATCGGCGTCTTGCCGTCGGTCGCCTGGACCGTCCACGCCTTCGGGTACACGACGTCGGCGCCCTTGAAGGCTTGGTCCATGTCGTTCACGACCTTGAACGCCCCGCCGTGCCGCTTCGCGAGGTCCTTCGACGCCTGGAGCACCTTCGGGTCGAGGTCGAGGCCCTTCGGGTGCGCGAGGGTGACGTCCATGCCCATCGTCGACGCGGCGATGATGCAGCTCTGCGGCACCGCGAGCGGCTTCTCGACCGAGCCGGAGTACGCCCAGCTCATGACGAACTTCTTGCCCTGCAGGTTGTGGCCGAGCTTCTCCTGCATCGTCATGACGTCGGCCAGGTCCTGGCACGGGTGGTACATGTCGTCTTCCATGTTGATGACCGGGACCTTGGACCACTCGGCGAACTCGCGGACGATCCGGTTCCCCTTTCCGTAGATCCAGTCGGTGTACTTGCCGTAGATGCGGATCGCGATGGCGTCGCCCATCTCGGCCAGCACGCGGGCGACATCGCTGATGCGCTCCGTCGAGTAGGCCTTCTCATCGCCCTTGAGGGCCGGGGTGTATACGGCGCCGGGCTGCAGGAAGTGGGCGTGGCCGCCGAGCTGCGTCATGGCGGTCTCGAACGAGTTCCGCGTTCGCAGCGACGTGTTGTAGAACATCATGTGAAGCGTCTGCCCGTCGAGCACCTTGTGGGGCTCGCGGCGGATGAACTTGCGCTTCAGGTCGTGCGCGGTGTCGAGCATGGCGTCGATCTCGTCGCGCGAAAACTCCAACCAGGTGATGAAATCTCGTCCTCGTAGCGTGGTGTTCGACATGGTGTCTCCTTGGATCTACTCCCTCGTGATCGTGGTTCCCGCTTTGCCTTCCAGCGCGTCCGTCGCCTTGTCGAGCGACGTGATGATCGCCTTCTCGCCGCCCGACTCGATGAACCGGATGGCGGCGCGCACCTTGGGCTCCATCGAGCCCTTGGCGAAATGCCCTTCGGCGGCGTACTTCTTTGCCTCGGCCACCGTCATTCGGGCGAGGCTCGTCTCCTGCGGCGTCTTGTAGTGCAGCTTCACCTGGGCGACGTCGGTCAGGATCATGAAGATCGAGGCCTTCACGTCGGCGGCGAGCCGCTCGCCGGCGAGGTCTTTGTCGATGACGGCGTCAACGCCCTTCAGCCCTCCGTTCTCGCGTACGACGGGGATCCCGCCGCCGCCGGAGGCGATGACGATCGTGCGGGCGTCGACGAGCTGGCGGATGGCCTCCTTCTCGAAGATCTCGACAGGGTCCGGGGACGCGACGACGCGGCGCCACCCGCGGCCGGCGTCCTCTTTCACGTCGTAGCCCTTCTCCTTCTTCAGGCGGGCGGCCTCGTCTGCGCTGTAGAACGGGCCGACCGGCTTCGTCGGGTTGGCGAACGCGGGATCGGCCTTGTCGACGACGACCTGCGTGACGATCGTCGCGACCGGGATCGAGCCCTTCCCCTTTGCCGCGAGGAGGTTGATCAGGTTCTGCTGGATCATGTACCCGATCAGCCCCTGGCTCTCCGCGCCGCAGACGTAGAGAGGCATCGGTGCGGCGACCTCCTTGCCCACTTCGTTCTGGAGCAGGATGTTGCCGACCTGCGGGCCGTTCCCGTGGGTCACGACGATCTTGTACTTGCCCGAGTCCACCATGTGAGCGAGCTGCTCGCACGTGATGTGGACGTTCTTCATTTGTTCTTCGAACGTTCCGCGCTGCCCCGGCTGAAGAATGGCGTTTCCGCCCAGGGCAACGACGACCAGCTTCTTCTCGACTTGCATTCCATCACCCTTCCTGTTTCGTTGGCGGATGGGTTCGGGCCTAGGCCGCGGCCTACGCCTCCCAGATTTCCCGCATCCGCGTCCAATGCTCGACCATCTTCGTGAACGCTGCGTCCTCGTCCTGGTCCTCGACGGCGTCGAGGATCTCCCGGTGCAGGTCGACGACGTGCTGCAGATCGCTCACGTTCTTCAAGTAGTAGTGCCGTGTGAACTCCCGGTAGACCCTCTGATCCATCGTGTCGATCAGCGGGACGAGGGCGGACCCCACGAGAGGGTTCCCCGCCGCGTCGGCCAGGGCGCGATGGAACGCCTTGTCGGCCGCGAAGTACGCGTCGAAGTCGTTCTCTCCGGCCCGGACACGCATCGTTTCGAGAATCTCGCGGAGCTGCTCGATCGCGGCCTCGTCCGACTTCTCGGCGGCCATCGCCGCCACGGGCGGCTCGAGGGCTTCGCGAGCCTCCATCACCTCGAGACAGCCGGCCTCGCTCTCAATCAGGTGGAGCGTGTTCGACTCGTCCGTTGTCGACGGCGTCCGCAGCACGTAGTTCCCGCTTCCGGGACGCGACTCGATGATCGCCATCGCTTGGAGAGCCGACAGCGCCTCGCGGATGGACGGTCGGCTCACGCCCATCTGCTCGGCCAGCTCAAACTCCGACGGAAGGCGGCTCCCCACGGGGAAATCGCCTCGGTGGATCGCGTCAACGATCTGCTCGGCGGCGATCGCCGAGACCTTCCGCGACTGCACCCTACTGAACCGCATTGCCGTCTCCTTCTTCACTCGATCTTGTGTCGTTCCCTTCGATGATACCCCCGCTCGCGCGGGCAGACCCAGCCGGTGCGGCGCAGGGCCCTTGGGCGTAGGCCATTCGCCTCATGGGCGAGCCTCCTTCACGGGGACGAGGCCTCCTCCCCTCTGCAGGAGGAGGGCCGCCGCGGGGCAGGACGAGGCACAGAGTCCGCATCCGCGGCAGTCCGCTTCGACGATCGTCTCTGCGCTTCGTCGCGCCCCGTACGGGCAGACGCGGACGCAGACTCCGCACTGTGTGCAGGCCGTGCGGCTCCAGGCGAATGTCCAACCCTCTCGAACCTGCGTTCCGTTCGAAGCGGCGACAAGTGCCGGGAGGCCCGCCCCCGTCGCTTCGCCCGGGCTCTGGAACCCCAGCGAGGCAAGGCGCGCCGACACGTCCCGAAGGAGGTCGCCGAAGACCGACACGCCGCGCAGCACGGGCGCCGTGCAGACTCCGACGGCGGTCGCCCCCGCGTAGAGCATCTCGAGGACATCGTCGGCGGTTTCGACGCCCCCCGTCCCGATGATGGGGCATCCCGTTTCGCGCGCGATGTCGGCAACGACGCGGAGAGCGATGGGAAGGATCGGCCGTCCCGAGAGCCACCCGTATCCTCCGAGCCGCGGGCGGCGCGAGGCGAGGTCGAAGCGCAGTGCCGGCCCGACGGAGTCAATGGCTGTGATGGCCGATGCGCCGTTCGCGAGGCACGCGCGGGCGGTCTCGACGACGCCCGGCGCGTTGGCGCTCACCTTCGCGAACACCGGCACGGAGGCGCGCCTCACCGCCTCCTCGACCATGCCGGGCACGGCCGAACCGTCGTACGAGACGACCTCGAGCGCGCAGGCTCCTGCTTCGGCCAACGCGCCGGCGAGCGCGCGCACATCCTCGCGCGTCAGCCCCACGCTCGCGATCACCACGGTCCCCGCCTGGCGGGCGCGCGGGATCTCCCGCTCGATCCACCGTTCGGGGGAGAGGTCGGACCAGCGTTCGGCGTTCAGGAGCCCGCCGCTCGACCGCGCGATGTGCGGCACCGGGTTCACGGCCGCGCGCACGCCGATCGTCTTGGTGACGACGGCGCCGGCGCCGGCGCGGGTGGCGCGCGCGAGCGCGTCTCCGTCAAACGAGAGCGGGCCCGAGGCGAGCACGAAGGGCGTTCGGAGCTTCAGGCCGCACAGGTTCGTCGCAAGGTCGATCATCGGCCCCCCTTCGTCCACAGGCGGCGTGCCTGGGCGTGGGCCTCGCGGCGCGCGGCCTCAAGGTCGACGGCCAGGAGTTCGCCGTCCCGGAAGAGCACCCGTCCGTCGACGACCGTGAGAGCGACATCCGCCCCGGACCGGAACAGAACGAGCTGTTCGGCGACGTTCTCGGCCGTGAGGGGCGTGTCGAGGTCGAGGCGTACGCCGACCACGTCGGCGCGTCGCCCCGGCGCTAGGAGGCCCGCGTTGACGCCGACGGCGTCGGCGCCCCACGCCGTGGCCATGGCGAGCACCGTCCGTGCCGGCATGACTCGCGCGTCGCGTCGCACTCCCTTGTGGATGAGGAAGGCGGTGCGCATGACCTCGAACGGGTCGTTGATGTACCCGTCGGTGCCGAGGCCGGGGCGCATCCCGGCCTCGAGCATCTCGGGGATCGGGGCGACGCCTCCGCCGACCTCGCAGTTGCTCGCCGGCATGTGGGCGAGGCGCACCCGCCGCTTCGCCAGCACCGCGATCTCGTCTTCGTCGAGCGAGACGCCCTGCGAGGCGAGCACCGAGCTGTCCCAGAACCCCAGGCGGTCGTACCAGATCGCAGGCCGCACTCCGTATCGCTCGAGGGTGAACGACGGCTCGTAGTCGCTCTCGGAGAGATGAAGGTGGATGCGGACGCCCGACTCGACGGCGAGGGCCTTTCCTTCCCGCACGAACGCCTCCGAGCACGAGAACGACGTGTGCAGGCTCATCATCCCGGTCACGCGCCCCGTTCCGTGCGTGGCGGCGAATCCGGCGTTCTCGAACAGCGCCGCCCGCGCCGCGGCCTCGCCGTGGCGCTCGGACGCCTCGAGCGAAAGCACGGCGCGGATGCCCGTCTCCTCGGCGACGCGGGCCTCGACGTCGAGAACGCCGGGCGCGGCGCGCGGCGCCTCGAGGACGTCGCACACGGTCGTGATGCCGAAGCGGATCATCCTCGCGCAGGCGAGGCGGAAGGCCGCCTCGACCATCGCGGCGTCGAGGCGATCCTCGACGCGCGGCCACCAGAACTTGGCGAGGAACGGGTAGAACCCGGCCGGCGGCTCTGCAAGGGGGATGCCGTGCGCCAGGATGCCGTAGGAGTGCATGTGCGCGTTGACGAATCCCGGCATCAGGAGGAGGTCGCGCGCGTCGATCGTCTCGATCCCCGGCCGCGTTGCGGCGAGGGTCTCGTTGGGGCCGACGTCCGCGATCGCGCCGTCGACGATCCGCACGCCCCACCCCGTTTGCAGTAGAGCGTCGGCCGCCGTCAGCAGGGCTCCGCCGAGCAGGATCCGCTCAGTCATGGCGCAGCACCTCCAGCCGAGCGGCGACGTCGGGGAGCTCGAGGCGAAGGAGCGTGTCAGGCGTCGGCCAGCCGCGCTCGGCGTCCCACCCGCGGAGCGCGTAGTACTCGTCGAGCATCTCCTCGGCGTGGGCGATCTCGCCGCGCGCGCCCATCGACGGCGACGGCTCTTCTTTGAAGCGGCGCGGGAGCCGATCGTCGGCGCGCGTGATTCCGTGCACGGCGTTGTAGGCGCGCATCAGGTTGTAGATCCGCTCGCCGGTTTTCCGCAGGGCGTCGGGCGTTGTCTCGACCCCGGTCGCGTAGGTCAGGCCTTCCGCAAGGTCGGGCCAGTAGACCTCGGCCATCACGAACGTTCCGCCGGACTTGCAGACGCCGACGGAGTCAACGACGGCGCCGTAGTCCTCCCCATCCTTCACCAGGAACGGCTTGTGTTTGGTCGCGTGGGGGTCCGCCATCTCCGGCAGGAACGCGGCGCCGTAGCGTCGAGCGACCTCGTTGGGGCTCCCGGTCTCGTCGATCGTCGGGAACGCCTTCAGGTGGTCGGCGCCGCGGCTCGACGTGATGTGCGCGAGCCCCATCGACTGCTGGGCGCGGCCGTCCTGAGCGGGGATCTCGAGTCCCTTGACCTCCATGGCGTACTCCTCGGCGCCCCGGCCGATGCGGTGTGCCGCCTCGCGCACCCCGAGCGACAGGAGGTCGCCGAAACCCTCGCGGCGCGCAATGCGCTCGATCAGTTCGAGCATGACGTGGTAGTCGCCCCACCGCAGTTCTAGGCCGTCGGTGTCGGCCTTCGTCAGGAGCCCCTTCTCGAAGAGCTCGAACGCGAACGAGATCGATCGCCCGGCCGAGATGGTGTCCATTCCCAAGCGGTCGCACCGCTCGTTCGCGTGAAGGATGGACGGGAGGTTGTCGTTTCCGACCGCGGCGCCGAACGCGTTCAGGGTCTCATACTCGAGACTGGACGTCACCGCTCCGGCAAACTCCCCGGACGTCACGTGGAAGACCTTGTCGCAGCGGATCGGACAGCCGAAGCACCCTGCGTCCTTCACCCAGTGGTTGCGGCGCAGGGCGTCGCCGGCGATGCGGTCCGCGGCCGCGAAGTCGCCCGACTGGAAGTTGCGCGTCGGGAACCGCCCGATCTCGTTCACGACGGAGACGAGGCCCGACGTTCCGTAGCGGGAGATCGACGGGTAGAACTCGTTTCTTCGGATCCGTTCGTGCATCGCCCGCGCGAGCCGGGTGAACTCCGCCGGAGAGGCGATCGGCACGGGACGCGAGCCGCGGACGGCGATCGCCTTCAGCCGCTTCGCGCCCATCACAGTGCCCACGCCCGTTCGGGCGAGGCTGCGGTTCGGTGAGGCCTGGATGGACGCGTAGCGAACGCCATTCTCCGCCGCGGGACCGACGCAGGCGACCATGACTCGGTCGTCGGCCTTCGCCCGCCGGATTGCGGCCTCCGTCTCGACCGTATCGAGCCCCCACAGGTCGGCGGCGTCCTCGAGCTTCGCGCGGCCGTCGTCGATCCAGAGCCACACGGGGCGGCTTGCCTGGCCGGTGAAGACGAGGAAGTCGTAGCCGCTCCGCTTCAGCTCCGGGCCGAACATACCGCCGCAGTTGGCGTCGCCGTAGATGCCGGTGAGGGGGGACTTCGCGATGGCTTCGAAGCGCCCGGAGGTCGGCCAGGCCGTGCCGCACAGGGGGCCGGACGCGAGGATCAGATCGCTCTCCGGCGAGAGCGCGTCGACGGCGGGCGGAACCTCGTCCCAAAGAATGCGGACGCCGAACCCGTTTCCCCCGAGGTAGCGGAGGCGGAGCTCCCGGGGCGTCTCGGCCGCGACGATCTCGCCGTTCGATAGATCGACTCGCAAGGACTGACCTGCGTAACCGCCGGTTCGGCTCATCCTCGCCCTCCGACGTCGGCCAGCCACCGTTCGAGGCCCAGCCCTTGGAGGGTCTCCCGCGTCGGGATCCCGTTCGCGTCCCAGCCGCGCAGCGCGTAGTAGCGGGCGAGCATCTCGTCGAAGCCTTCGATGACGTGGAGCGTCGTCCGTCCGCCTCGCTCCACGGGCATCGGCTCCTCCGTGAATCGGCTCGGAAGCCGGTCGTCCTTGGACGACAACCCCAGACGGACATTGAACATCCGTTCGAGGTTGACGATGCGCTCCCCGGCGCGCAGGAGTTCGTCGCCCGTCGTCTCGACGCCGAGCGCGCGGGCCCCGCGGGCAAGGTCCTCCGGGTGCAGCGGATGGGTCTCCACCGTGCTGAACTTGCAGACGCCGAGCGAGTCGGCCACGGCGCAGTAGTGCTCGCTGAAGACAACCAGGTCGGGCTTGTGGCGCTCGTCGCTCGGATCCATGACGTCCGGCAGGACGTGGGCCAGGTGCATGCGAGCGGCCTCCTCGAGCCCGGCGGTATCGATCGTCGGCAACGCGTAGAGATGGTCGGCGCCGCGGTTCGACGTCGCGTGCCCGAGGCCGAAGCTCTTCGCCACGCGGCCCTCCTGCGACGGGATCTCGAGGCCTTTGACCTCCATGGCGTACCGGGGGGCGTCGCCGCCCAGGGTCGCCGCGGCCGCACGCACGCCGGAAGCAAGGAGGTCGCCGATGCCGCTGCGCGAGGAGATCCGCCGGACGACCTCGACGACCGTCTCGGGGTCCCCCCACTCGAGCGACAGGGTCTCGTCGTCGAGCAGCCCGCGCTCGTGGCACTCCATGGCGAACGCGATCGCGGCCCCGGTCGACAGCGTGTCGAGGCCGAGCTCGTTGCAGAGCATGTTGGCGTAGATGATGACTTCCGGATCGGAGCAGTCGCACTGCGGCCCGAGGGAGTCGACGGTCTCGTACTCCGGCCCCGCCGTCGTGCAGGCGTAGGCCCCGCCGCGAACCGTCGAGATGCGGCCGCACCGGATCGGACAGCCCAAGCAGCCTTTGACCTCCGACTTGTAGGCCTCGAGGGCCTCGGCGTCGATCCGGTCGATGAACGCGACCTGGCCCCGCTGGTGGTTCTTTGCGGGCAGGTCGCCGATCTCGTTCTTGATCGCCGTCAAGAACGGCGTGCCCCATCGACTCAGGTTCTGGATGGACGGGGCCGAGAGCAGCCGCTCGGTTGCCCGCCGCGCCTCGGCGAGGAACGCTCTAGGCGCTCGATCGGGCGGGACCCTGTCGACGACGACGGCCTTCAGGTTCTTCGATCCGAACACCGCGCCGCCCCCGGTGCGCGCCGCCGCGCGGCCGCCGTCGTTGATCACGGCGGCGAACCGGACGCCGTTCTCGCCCGCCGGGCCGATGCTCGCCACGGCGGCGTCTGGGTATCGCTCGTGCAGGGTCGCTTCGGTCTCCCGGGTCGTCTTTCCCCAGAGGTCGCCGGCCGGCCGGACGGCCACCGACCCGCGACCCACGAGGAGGTGAGTCGGCGTCTCGGCGCGCCCGCGCACGACGATCGCGTCGAAGCCGCACGCCGCGAGGAACGGGCCGAGCTTGCCGCCGGCGTTGGCATACCCGTAGCACCCCGTCAACGGCGATCGGAACGTGAGGTGGTAGCGCGAGGCGGCCGGCCACGGCGTGCCGGAGAAGAGCCCCGACGTGAGGATGAGGGCGCTCTCCGGATCGAGGGGGGCGATGCCGGGGGGCGCCAGGTCGTAGATCAGGCTGGCTCCGTATCCGCGCCCGCCGAGGAACTCGTCGAGCCGATCCCTCGGCGTGTCAACGATCTCGGTCGCGCCGAGAGAAAGGTCCACGTACGCTGTCTTCCGCATCTTGAGAACTCCGCCCGCGCGCTCGGCCCGGCCTCCGGCGAGCGTGCGAGGCTCCGGTTCCCCCTCCTGCCCGTCCTGTTTGGTGGTCAGCTTGTCAGACTGGATTGTACACAGTCCTTCGTAGGCCGCAACGCCGAGGCCTTGCCGGCTACCGGCTCTTCGAGGCCTCCCGATTCCCTCCGGTGCGGACAGGACGTCCTCGCCCGGGAGCCGCCACGATTCGCCCCTTCTCCGAGACGACCTCGCCCCTCGACAGGGTGGCGGTCACGCGGCCGACGATCGGTCGCCCTTCGTAGGGAGAGAAGTCGGTGTGGGAGTGGAGGTCCGCGGCGGCGACCTTCGACGTGCTGTCTGGGTCGTATAGGACGACGTCGGCGTCGGACCCGACGTCGAGGGCGCCCTTGCGTGGGTAGATGCCCAGGCGTTTTGCCGGGCGCTCGCAGAGGATGCGAGCGAGGTCGGTCAGGTGGAGGCGCCCCGTGGCGGCGCCCTCCGTGTAGAGGAGCGGGAGCAGGGTCTCGACGCCCGGGAGTCCGTACGGAAGATCGAGGAACGAGCCGTGCCACGTCTTCTGCTCGCGGGTGAACGGGCAGTGGTCCGTGGCGACGTAGTCGATGTCCTGGCTGCGGAGGCCGGCCCAAAGCGCCTCCCGATCGCCGTCCGTGCGCAGCGGCGGCGCCGCCGAGAAGAGGCGCCCGTCGTCGCGGTCGTAGACGGCGCTCGTCAGGAGAAGGTACTGCGGGCAGGTTTCCGCGCTGATGGAAGCCCCGTCGGATCGTGCCGTGCGGACCGCGTCGAGGCCGATGTGCGAGCTGACGTGCACGATGTGCAGCGGGCAGCCGGCTCTGCGCGCGGCTCC
>JBFYRA010000016.1:0-20459 GCA_041302485.1 Candidatus Bipolaricaulota bacterium | reverse complement strand
TTCACCATAGTGGGCACTCCCATTCGGGCATCCTCGGATCAAAGCCTGCTTAGCGGCTCCCCGGGGCTTATCGCAGCTAGCCACGCCCTTCATCGCTTCCAACTGCCAAGGTGTCCACCGTTTGCCCTTACATCGCTTATGCGGCACACACTCTATTCACTTGTCAAGGAGCAACGCCACTCTCGTAGCGTGATTTGTGATCGTAACACGACCAGAGCGGGCATGTCAAGCGTCCCGTTCAGGCCATGACGGGCGAGACAATACCCGACCTCCCCCGCCGTGTCAAGGAGACACCGCTCGCACGGTGAGACCGCCGATGTCCGCGGCGAGAGAACTCCGGCCCGGCTTTCTCGCAGAGCCCCATCGCAGGGGGCCACTAGCCCTTGCGATCGGCCGACGTGTCGCTTCCTGGCAGCAACAGCTCGGCCGCGAGTGCCAGCGCGTCCAGTTCGGCAAACCCGAGTGTCTCGCCGCGGACGCGCGGGTCGATGCGCGCGCGAGCGAGCATCGCGTCCACGTCGCACGCGCTGTAGGCACGCTGAAGCGCATTCCGCAGTGTCTTCCGTCGTGCGCCGTAGATCGCCCGCACGACAGCGAAGAAGCCCGACTCGCTCGACGCGAAGTTCGGCGTTGCGCGCATCGTCAGCTTCCACAAGGTCGAGTCGACCTCCGGCGCGGGGAAGAAGGCGCCCCGCGGGATCCTACGCAGGACGTTCACGTCGGCGTACGCGCGGACGAGGATCCCCAGTGACGTGCCGTCTTTCCCGGGACTGGCCAGCATCTTCTCGGCGACCTCTCGCTGCGTGATTAAGTAGGCCGTGCGGAGCGCGGCGCGTTCGTCGATCAGCTTCTTCAGAATCGGCGCCGTGATGCTGTACGGAATGCTGCCGACGACGACGAGCCGCTCGCCCGACCTCGCAGCCTGGGCGGCGAAGTCGAACTCGAGGATGTCTTGCACGACGATCGACGCGCGGCCTGCGAGCGATTCCTGAAGCCGTGCGGCAAGCCGACGATCGATCTCGACGGCGACCAGCTCGGCCGCGCGCTCGGCGAGCGGAAGCGTCAGAGCCCCCAGGCCCGGCCCAATCTCGACGAGCTTGCCGCATGCGTCGGCGCCGATCGCGTCGATCACCGCCGCAATGACATTCGGATCGGAGAGGAAGCTCTGGCCAAGCCGCTTGCTCGGGCGGACGCCAAGCCGCTCGAGTAGGCCGCCGACGCCTGCAGGTCCGCCGCTAGTCACCCCACACCGTCTTGATCCACGCCACGATGCGTCCGGCGACGCGCTCGTCGACGGGTTCGTCGAGGTGCTGGTAGATGAGGTTCGGCTCCTCAGGGTGATGCCGCAGGACGTGGTTCAAGTCCGCGATCACAAGCGAGGTCACACTGGTATTCCCGGCCCTTCGAAGGACCACGGCGAGCGCCTCGCCGTCTGCGGGAGGAACCTGCACGTCCTTGCTTGCACTGACCACAAGAACCGGACAGGTGACGCGTGCCAAGACGGCGGCGGGGTCAGCGTTGTAGTGCTCGCGCAGCCAGGCGAGACCGAGAGGCGAAGCCTTCAGTTGCTCGGCTGCCGCTTCGGTGAGCCATGGGAGCGCCTTGCGCAGCTCGGCCGCCCGGTAGTCGGTCCACTGGCCGGCGGACGACTTCACGAACGCGAGGTACTCGTCTTCCTGCGCGAGCGCTGCGGCAACTTGCTCGTCCAACGCTCCCTGCGCGCGAAGAAGGGTCTCCACCTGCCATCGCGTCACGGCGGCGAGCGATTGCGGCGATCCGCATAGGAGAATGAGGCCGTCGACGCTCGGGTTGTCCGCGGCCAGTTCCTCGACCAGGTACGCGCCTTCGCTGTGCCCGAGCGCCACGCGGCGGACACCGACAAGCTCAGGTTGCGCGCCGAGCCAGTCCCACGCCGCCCGAACATCGCTCATGAGGTCGGACCGCGACGCGGCGGTCGCGTCTCCCTGACTCGCTCCAACGCCGCGCTTGTCGTAGCGCAGGGAAGCGATCCCGCTGCGAGCGAGCGAGCGCGCCAGCTGCCGGTACGCGTCCATCGGGAACCCCGGCGCGTTGCCGTCACGGTCGACAGGACCGGATCCTGCAACGAGCAGGACCGCGCACAGGGGTGCGGTTTGGGTGGACGGCAGGCAGAGCGTTCCGGACAACGCGAGATCCGTGCTGCGGAAAGACGCCGGCTTCTCGATGAAGCCTTCGAGCGGCGAGGCTGCCTCGGTCTCGAGGAGCCTGAGTCCGCTCGGCAGGAGATCGACATCGTACGCGACCGTCCCTTGCGTCCGATTCACGAGCCCGACGAGTCGCCCCTCGAAACTCACGAGATCGATCGCGACGTCGCCAAGATGGATCGCAATCTTCCTTCCATCATAGAAGCGATCACCAGACTGGATGCGAGTCGGAACCGGATCCTCCCATCGGGACGGAATGCCTGCGAGGGCCTGAGGAACTGCAGCCGAGAACATCTTCGCAATCGATCCGGCGCGGATCGCCTCGAACAGGATCACGTAGTGCGCGATGACGTTGTTGTCGAGTAGCAGGGGGTCGCTCGCGAGCGCGAGGTCGGACGATTGGCGCGCGGCGCCGGCGCGGGCCTCCATGCGGAGCGCGCCTTCCGCGCGCTGCGCGCTGACGATCTGAGTGCCCGTCGGCGTCTCGGCCGCAAGCTGATATGCAATCGGTCGGTACTCGCCGTCGTATTGCGTCTGGGCGGCAATGCGGATGGGGACGCCGGAGACGGTCAGCGTGGATTGCAGGATGAGCAGACGCCCGCCGTCCGGCATGAGAAAGAGGCTGAACGACTCGTCGAGCCAGCGAGTTCCCTCGCGCTCCAGCACGAACCGGCTCGACCGCAGGAGTTCACCGCTCGGCTCGACAAGTTCCGGCGCTCTGTCCGGCCCAGGTGGCCACAACATCGCGAGCGCAAGCACGCCCAGGAGAATCCCCAGCACCAAGAGCAGCTTCGTGCTCACGTCTTCCTCCCAGCGCAGAACTCAACCGAGAGCTGGACGCGCGACCGATCGAGGACCGCGTCCGCGTCTCGACCCTCTTGTCAGGACTCCTCGGCAGTCGACTGGCCGGGCTCCGCTGCCGCGTCCCTTCCGCACCGCGGGTGGTCTGTCCGATAGAAGCCATGCCCCTTGAACTGCACCGCGACGCGCGGGAGGAGTCGCCGAGTGTTCCGCTCCCCGCAGGCCGGGCAGGCCGCGTCACACTCCGCGCCCGCGAGGTCAAGAGTCCGGAATAGGTTCCCGCAGGCCGAGCATTCATTGCGGTGAAGCGGCATTCCGAGGCTCCTTTCGATCCACGCAGGCCATTAGCACTCATGGATATGAACTGCCAGTATCGTACATCCGCCCGAGGCGAGATGCAAGCGATCGCCGACGGCAACGCCGCTCGACGCGTGCGGCGGAAGATCTAGATCGAGTGCGCCCGGTGCGCGCTCGCGCGATCTCGTTCGCCCTGCAGCGCGCGTGCGGCGCTTGCCGCCGCAGGCTCAGCGCCCGGCGGCACAGGCACGGACAAGCCAAGCTCCGCGCCGCCAGACCACGCCGACGCGGAATAGGCGATCCGAAGAGCGAGAACCTCGCCGGGGACGAGTGTGGCTCCGCGAAGACGTTTGTCGGACGGCGCCCACGACGTGAGCGTCCCTGCGACATAGGCAGCCTCGGATGACACGACAGCCTCCGCGGCTGCCTTGCCTCGTTGCGCGCGGAGCAGGCGGGGTGCGCCTTCCGTTGCCACAACCAGCGCGAGCAGCAGACCGAGGAATGCGAGATGAGTCGGCCTGCCGCCACGCGGATCGAGCGTCACGGACAGGATGCTCGCCGCAGCCACGAGCACGCCGGCGATGCGGAGAAGACGTCGACACGCCCTGCGTTCCTCGGCGAGCAAACTGTCCAGGTACGCAGCCGCTTCCGCCGGGGCGTAGGCCCAGCGCGCGAGGACGTTCCTCCCGGCGAGGAGTCGTTCCGCCGTCCGGGCACGACGCCAGGCAATCGTGGCCGCGACCGACGCAGCGAGCATCCACAGCCCCCCCGCAAGAGCCGCGGGTGCCCCGCCTGCAACGTCAACGGCCAGAGATGCAGCGACGCAGGCCGCGCCGGCAAGAGCCGCGATCCCGCAGATGAGTGCCATCGACCGCTGCGGACGCGCGCGCTTCATGCGCCGAGTGTAGCGTGGCGGCGCGCGGGTCGCGAAAGCGACGCCGCGAGGCACGCGGAGAGGTACAATTACCAGCCAAACCGCGTCAGCATGCGCGCAAGCCCAGGAGGAGCGGTGATTGTTCTCGGCGTCGTCGGATCGATGCGGAAGGGTCGCAACACGGACAGGCTTGTGCGCCTCGCCGTCGAAGAGGCCGTGAAGCTGTCGCCGGGCGCCACCGGCGACATCCTCTACGCAGCCGACTACCCTTGCGTCCCCTGCCGTGTCGCCTGTTCGGCAGTCTGCACGTCGCCGCCGTATCGCTGCGCGATCGACGACGGCGCCTCCCAGATTCTCGCACGAATGGCCGCGGCGGATGCAGTCATCCTGGGAGCGCCGCAGTATTTCCGCGCTCCGCCCGCCGGGTTCCACAGCCTGATCGAGCGACTCACTTCGCTTCGCTTCTTCCAGGAGACCCGCGGCGTGAATGGTGAGCCTGCGCTCGCCGGCAAGCCTTGCGGGCTGGTTGCAGTGGCCGAATACTCGAACCCGCAGCTCGTGCTCGAGTATCTCCACGACGCGTGCCTGCTCCTCGGGATGCGCCCGGTCCGCCTCGGCGCGTTCCCGTACCTCGGCGTCGGCGGCCACGGCGACCTTGACTCGGACTCTGCATTCCGACCGCTGGAGCGCGCTCGCGATCTCGGCCGCGAGCTGGCGCGGATCCTTCCCACCGCATAGCGCTTGCAGCCGTGCCGCGTGGACTCCGGATGTAGAATCGACGCATCGAAGGAGGTCCTCATGAAGCGATCCCTCGGCGCCGCGACCCTCGCCATTCCCTCTCCCGTGTGGGTGATCGGCACCTATGACTCGGCCGGCGCCCCCAATCTGATGACCGCGGCGTGGGGCGGTATCGTCTGCTCCAAGCCGCCCGCCGTGTCGGTCTCACTGCGCGAGGCGACGTACACGTACGCCAATCTGGTCGAGCGAAAAGCGTTCACGGTCAACGTGCCTTCGGCCGACCACGCCGAGGTCGCCGACTTCCTCGGCATCGCGTCCGGTCGCGCCATGGACAAGTTCGCCGCCGCCGGCCTCACCCCGACGCGCAGCTCGCTCGTCGACGCGCCCCTCGTAGCCGAGTTCCCGCTTACGCTCGAGTGTCGGCTCATCCAGAGCGTGAAGCTCGGCCTCCACACGATGTTCGTCGGCGAGATCCTCGACGTGAAGGCCGCAGAGGAGATCCTGGTCGAAGGCCTTCCCGCGCTGGACCGGGCCCGGCCGATCCTGTTCTCGGCCGGCGAGCAGGCGTACTTCCACGTTGGCGAGCGAATCGGCCCCTCGTTCCGACTCGGGCGCCGGCTACTTCCCAAGACCTGAGCGCCGGCGGGAGCCGTTGTCCGAGAGGAGCGGAGCGCGTATCGTTGCGGCAATCTGGGAGAGGTGATGGCATTGCGGGAGTGCCGGGAGGTCCTGTGCGCTTCGTGAGGGCCTGGAATCCGCAGCGGTGGTTTGCGCCGTTCGCCGCGATCTGGGGGGCCGAGGCCATGTCGCTGTTTGGCACCCAGCTCGTCCAGTTCGCTCTCGTGTGGTCGATCGCCCGCGACACGAAGTCGGCCACGGTCCTTGCCGGGGCGACGCTCGTCGCCCTCTTCCCTCAGATCGTGATCGCTCCGTTGGCCGGCGCGATCGTCGATCGCTGGGATCGGCGCTGGGTCATGATCTTCGCCAACGCCGGCATCGCGCTCACCACGATCGCCCTGATCCTGCTCTTCGCCTTCGGGGAGGTTGAGATCTGGCACATCTATCTCACGATGTTCCTGCGCGCCGCCGCCGGCGCATTCCGCTGGCCGGCGATGCAGGCATCGACGGCGATGATGGTTCCCGAACGGCACCTGGCGCGCGTCGCCGGACTCAACAACGGCCTGTTCGGGCTGGCCTCGATCGTGTCGCCGTCGCTCGGGGCGTTGCTCATCGAGTTCGGCCTGCCGATGTACGTCCTCCTCACGGTCGACGTCGCCGCGGCGTGCCTGGCCATCCTGCCCCTGGCCCTCGTCCGGATTCCGCTTCCAGAGCGCCCCGCAACGCCGATGGCGCGCGGCTCGATCCTCGCGGACCTTCGAGACGGTCTGCGATTTGTCACGGGGTGGCGGACGCTGTTCGCGATCGTCGCAGCGGCGGCCGCGATCACGCTGCTCTCGCAGCCGGCGCTGTCCCTGCTTCCCCTTCTTGTGACGAAGCATTTCGGCCGAGGCGCGATCGAGTTCGGCGGCATGCAGTCCGCGTTCGGCTTCGGGATGGGTGCGGGCGCGGCCTTGCTCGGCATCTGGGGCGGATTCAAGAAGAGAATGGTCACGGCGCTCCTCGCGCTTCTGCTCCAGGGCGTCGGGTTCGCCGCCATCGGGCTCGTCCCCGCGTCCGGATTCGCGATCGCCGTCGCGGCCATGGCTCTTGTCGGGCTGATGAACCCGATCTGCACGGGCTCCCTGTTCGCGATCGTGCAGTCGACCGTTCCGCACAACATCCAAGGGCGCGTGATGTCTCTCTTGATCAGTCTGTCCACCGCGGCGGCGCCGCTCGGACTCGCACTCGCCGGTCCGATCGCCGATCGCTTCGGAATCGGAGTCTGGTTCGCGGTCGCTGGCGCCGTCATGTTCGCCGTTGCGGCCGTCTGCCTGGTCACTCCCGCCGTTCGCGAGGTCGAGGCCCGTGGTGCGCCGCCGCACCTCCGTCAGACGGCGCACGCCGGACCTTCCGCACCGGCTGGGAGCTGATGCGATGGGGCCCGCGATACCCAGACGGCGAATCTTTGCCAGCCTGTTCATCGCGACGGCGGCCGCTCAGATCGGTCTCGGAATCATCGCGCCGATCCTGCCCTTGTACGCGAAGACGTTCGCCGCCTCCGGCTTCCAGATTGGACTCGTCTTCGCCGCGTTCTCCGTCTCTCGCGCGCTCCTCGGCCCGTTCATCGGACGCCTCTCAGATCGCATCGGACGCAAGCCGATCATCCTCGCGGGGCTCATCGTCTACGGCTTGGTCTCGGTTCTCTACGCGTGGTCGACGGCGCTCTGGCAGATCGGCGCGTTTCGTTTCATCCAAGGAATCGCGTCCGTCATGGTCACGCCCATCGCCCAAGCTTACGTCGGAGATCTGACGCAGCCAGGGTCGGAAGGAAGGACACTGAACGCATTCTACGCGTCGCAGTTCATCGGGATGGCCATCGGCCCGATCCTCGGCGGAGGAGTCGGCGCCATGTGGTCGTACGACGGAGCCTTCTATGTGATGGCGGGACTGACCGCGCTCTCGCTGATCCTGGTCGCCACGACCGTCCCCACAGATGAGCTGACGAGGAAGCGCCGGGCGCCGAAGACCGAATCCATGCTGCCATTGCGCCAGGTGCTTTCGCATGATGCCGTCAAGGCGATGCTCGCTTACTTCGCGACGCGCGGGTTCTGGCGGCAGGCATTCAGCACGTTCTATCCTCTCTACGCCGTGGTCGCGTTCGCCGCCAGCGAGACGGAGATCGGAATTGTCCTCTCCTGCTACATGTTCGCCGAAGGAATTCTGCAGATCCCGTTCGGCTACCTCGCGGACCGGTACCCGCGCGTGCGACAGATCGTGATCGGCAGCGTGTTCGCACCCCTCGTCCTCTTGGCGATCCCTTTCGTCGGGTCGATCTGGGCCGTCGCCGCACTGACGGTGGCAATGGGCGCGTTCTCGGCCCTCGGCCGGGCATCGCTCGTCGCCATCCGCACCGAGCTCGGCCGCACCCATGGAATGGGAACCCTCGCTGGGATCCAGGGCAGCGCGTTCGCGGCGGGGCAGATGCTCGGCCCGATGGTCAGCGGTACGATCGTCGACACCGTCGGACTGACCTACGTCTTCCCGTTCGGCAGCCTGATCGGCTGTATCGGAACGGGATTCGTGATCGTCTGGATTCGCCGCTGGGCGAAGTCGGAGAAGACGAAGGACCAGGCGCCCTCGGATCGCGCAGCGTGCGCCTAGAGGGCAGGCCGCGGCCATCGTCGGTGGGCGCTACGCCGTGCCGCGCTGCGACGCGATGTCGTCGACCGAGACGTCGGGATGGTGGTAGCGGCCGCGCGTCGCCGACGCCGTACCGCGGATCTGGATCGCGCGCGCCGGGCACCAGTGGATGCAGGCGAAGCACTGCTCGCAACGGCCAAGCCAGCGAGGTCGTCCGTCGACGAGTTCGACGTTGGAGACAGCGCATACGCGAGCGCAGATCCCGCAGCGCGTGCAGGCCTCCGTCACCTCGAACTTCCTGTCCTGCGTGCGGCACGTCGCCGCGAACACCCGCCCGAACGTTGCGGCAATGACAGCGTTGACGGCGCGGGACGCGATCGACGTTCGATCCGACGTCGTCGCGCGGTCGCGGGCGTCGCGCCCGACCCGTCGCGCGGCGTCGCGCGCCGCCGCGACAAGTCCCTGCAGTGCTTCGCCAGCGCGGACATCGTACATCGCGATGTAGTTCCCAGGCGCGGTCACCGAGTAGACCGCATCGGGGTCTCTGCCCGCACGCCGCAGGCGCCCGCGCGCTTCGGCCGCGGCCCGTCCAGGGAACCCCCCCGCCGTGAGCACGACGAATACGTAGGAGGCCCGCGACGCGTCGAGCCGATCGAGGAAGCCCCGAACGACGAGCGGAAGCCCGTAGAAGTACACGGGACAGACGATGCCGACCGCGCCTTCCACCGCCACGCGCCCCGCGCGATGTCTGGCGATAGGTTCGAGCGTCGACTCGTCCAATTCCCCCGCGATGCCGCGCGCCACCGCGAGCGAATTGCCCGTTCCGGAGAACCAGTAGATCGTGGTCATCGTCGTCTCCTACAAGCGGCTCCTGCCGAACGACACGCGCCACGGGAACAAGAGCCACTCGAGGAGACGAGCGCGCTTCTGCGGGAACGTCTTCTCGTAGTCCGTCTGGAGAGCGCGCGCGATCTCGTGCGCGCTCGCGTCGGCGTCCACGAGATCCTGAAGTCGCCTCGCCTCCGCGAACCGGACACGAATCCTCCCGAGCTCCGGTCTGTCGGCCAGCTCGCTCCGACCCAGGCCGCGCAGCGCTCGGTACACGTGGTCGTTCGAGCTCTGTTCTTCGCGCATCGGGACGAGGAAGACATCAGGCGCAGCGCGGTTGCCCGCAAGTTGCCGAGCGATGTGACCGATCCCCGGGTACCACGCCCGATCTTTTCGTCCGCCGCCGCTCGGGAAGATCACGATGCATCCCCCCGCGATGACGTGACTCGCACCGCGCCCGAGCATCGTGCGGTTCGACGGCTTGGCGTCGACAGGCGCGCGGCCCTTCTCAAGGATCTGGGTCAACCAATGCGCGACGACACGCCGGTTCCCGCCGCGGCGCCACTCCCGAAAGCCGCGCGGGGACGAGATCTCGAGCGGCAACATGTACTGCTTGAGCGCCGGGATAAGATGCCCGACGTAGTTCAGCATGAAGAAACGGACCTCGAGCCGCGGAAGCGCTGCGCCAACGAGAAACGGCGTCAACAGCGTCGGATGGTTGCCGTACACGATGGCCGGAGATGACGCGAGGATCTCGCGCGTCGCGTCGGACATCGCGAACTCGCAGTCGAGTCCAAGCCGCGCGACGCCTGCAGAGCACGCCGCGGACAGTCCGTCGGCCCGAATGCGGCGATCCATCTCGCCGGCGAAATGGATGACTTCGGTGATCGGGTAGAGCCGGTCCGCCAACGCCAGGAGAGGGCGAATGATCGGCGTCTGCCAGCGTGCATCGGCGTACGCTGTCTGCAGCCGGCCCTCGCGGCCCGCCGCGTAGGCACGCCGCACGCGCCGGACGGCCTGACGCGGCGACAGCCGCCGGCTCGGCAGGAGCTCGCCCAACGATCCGAGGTAGTTTCGCTTCCTCACCGGATCCTCCCTCCCCGCACGCGCCATCGTCCCCGACAGGCTATCGGCAGGCAAGTGCTCGACTAGCGCAGCCATCCTTCCGAAGCGTACAGGGCCGACGTGAACAGCGCCCACAAGTCGTCGAGCGGACTGAGCGCGCGCACCGCGCCAGCGAACGCCATCCCGATGCCCGAACTGAGGAGATTGAACGACGACGTCAGCTCCGGGCTCGCCCCAACGGCGTCTCCGACGAGAACCCAAACGATGTCGGCCGATCCATCTCCTACACCGCGCGGGATGATCAGCACGAGGTCGTACGGCTCGGCGGGCGTTTCCCGCCCCGCCAGCGGGTCGTCGTACGGTGAGACGACGTCGGTGAACAGGACGGATACCTCGGCCAGTCCGCTCTGACGGATCGCGCCAGCGAGCCCGCCCACTCTCAGCGTGGCTTCCAGCGTCTTCGTTCCGTCCACCAGGAGGACCCTGTACGGCGCCGCAGTGACGGCGAGCGTGCCAACCACAAGGCAGCACGCCGCGATCGCGATCCAGGCGTTCCTTCTCATTCCCACTCCTTTCTCCTGCGCCCTTCGGCAACCACAGCCTAGCGCTCTCCCGCGTCCGGCGCCACGCGGCCGCGGCCGTCCGCCCCAAGCGGGGCGGGGCGCTCTCGCTACGCCAACCAGCGAGTGAGCAGCGCCAGCACGCGCACTGTCCAGTCGATCGCCCGCGCGTTCGCGCGCCGCCACGTCTCTGACAGAGGCAACGCGGCCGTCCAGGTTGCGCGCGAGCCAAGATCCCACAGGCCGTCGGCACGGCGGCCGCGCCCGAGCCAATCCGCGAGTGGCCCCGTCGCCGCTCCGGGGGCGCCAAGGCGCGCCGCGATCTCGTGCGACAGGAAGAACCGCTCAAGCTCGCCGGCCGACATCCCTTGCGGCGGCACCGCGAGCGGAACCCCGTGATAGCCGACACCGCCGGGCTTCTGGCCCACCCAAAGCGAGAGACCGCGCCGCACATCTGGATCCATTCGCTCGGCGCGCGAAGCGAGAAGCTCGAGCGCGTACCGGTTGGAGAGGACAAGATGTGTTCCGGCGACGCTCGCCCCGGTCAGCGCGCGATGCGCCTCGGTCTCCGCCGCGGCATCGTAGACCCCGCAAGCGAACGTTCGCCGCGCGACCTCCTGCCAGAGGTCCCGCGGCTCATCCAGCGCCGGGTGGCTCGCATCGATCCGCGCCAGCGTGGCCGCGGCAAACAAGCGCACGCTCGTCTCCCAGCGATCGCTCTTCTCCGGCGGATCCGTCGGCGCCGCTCGCCCCTCCAGGATCGACGCGAGGTGCTCTGCCGCCGCAGCGAGCATGGAGTGCTCGGCATCAAGGCCGAGAGCGAGCGTACGCTCGACGGCCCACTCGGTCGTGGGGACCGCCTGCGCTGCCGACGTGTCGCGTGAATGGAGTCGACCCCAACTCCCGTCAGCTCTTTGCTCGGCGCGCAGCAATCGGAGGTGCGCCGAGTCCTCCAGCGCCGTCCGCGCGTCGCGCAGTCGCTGGTCCTCACGGTCCGCGCAGAGCACATCGCGCAGAAGCCGGACCCGCACAGCTGGGTCCGGCTTCCCGCGAAGAATCTCGAGCCCGAGGGCTCGTGCATCGTCTCTCGTGAGTCGACTACTCATACCTCAAAGCGTCCACAACAGGCATGCGCGCCCCGCGGCGCGCCGGCCAGAGACCCGATGCGGCACCAATGGCGAAAGCGCCAAGCAGTGTAGCGACCATGAGGCCGGGACTTGCCACAAACGGGAAACTGACGCCTCCGGGCATGTTGGCAAACGTGTTCAGAGCCCAGCCGACCACCGCACTGAGGCCAAGCCCGAAGACCGTCCCGACGATGCCGCCGAACAAACCGATCAGCCCCGACTCAATGAGGAAGATCGCCAGGATGTGGCGATTCTTTGCGCCAACCGCCTTCATCACGCCGATGTCTTTCGTCCGCTCAAGGACCGAGGTGAACATCGTGTTCATCACGCCGACGCCGCCGACGACAAGAGAGATCGCAGCCAGCCCGCCGAGGAAGATGTTGATGTAGCCGAGCATCTCGTCGATGACATCGGTGATGTCGCCCGACGTGATCGCCGTGACTCGCGATCCCTCCGCCTTCAGCGCCACCTCGGCTCGATCCGCCACATCATCGACTTCATAGCCAGGCAGGATCTTCACCGCGGTCACGAGGAAGTCGTTCCCTTCCGGCCACAGCCGGTCCATCGTCGCGTAAGGAATGTAGACCGTATCGCCGCTCGAGCTGCTCATGCCGCCCGCAAACCCTTGATCCGCCTCGCTCTCTTCCGAGGCGGCCAGAATCCCGATCACCGTCGCGCGGATCTCGTTCTTCCCCTCTCCCGCAACCAGGAAGGAGTCCCCAAGGCCCACGACGAGGCGCTCGGCCACACTGGCTCCGAGCACAGCCACTTCGGCATCCCCCACCTGGATGTTCCGTCCGCCCGGCTCGAGGGTGAGATCGCCCGTGAATGCCGAGAACTCCGTGAGCAGTTCGGGCGACAGCCCCATCACCGGCATGAATCCCTGTTGGACCTTCCCCTCTTCGTTCGCGCCGCCCTGAACGAATGCCGTGCGCTGCCGCACGGCGGCGGCGGTCTTCACGCCCTCGACGCCCTGGAGCGTCTTCATGTTGAGCGCAAACTCTTTCATGGCTCCGTGGCTCTGCCGATTCATCATGTCCTGGTCCATGATGACGAACGTGTCGACACCGAAGACCTTCGACACTTCGCCCTTCATCATCGCCTGGAGGCTGAGCCCAATCGAGATCAGGCCGACGACGGCTGCAATGCCAATGCACACGCCGAGCACGGCCAGGAAGCTCCGCAGCTTTCGGTGGAGAACGTTCTGTGCGGCAAGTCGCAGAAACTCCCTAAGCATTCCGCACCTCCTGAACCACACGGCCATCGCGCAGGCGGACGATGCGATGGGCGATCGCCGCCGCGTCGGGGTCGTGCGTGATGAGGATCATCGTCTTGCCTTGATCGACGCTCAGCCTCTTCAAGAGGTCGAGGATCGTCGCGCCGGTCTCCGAGTCGAGGTTCCCGGTCGGCTCGTCGGCCAGGAGGATCTCCGGGTCGTTGGCCAGCGCGCGCGCGATCGCCACGCGCTGGCGCTCTCCGCCCGAGAGCTCGTTCGGTCGGTGGGTCACTCGGTCCCCGAGTCCCACCTTTTCGAGTAGGTGGCGAGCGCGTTCCATGCGATCTCTCCTCTTGACTCCGAGGAAGATCATCGGCAACTCCACGTTTTGCTGCGCCGTCAGCGCTTGGATCAGGTTGAATGTCTGGAAGACGAACCCCACCTTCCTGCCGCGCAACGTCACGAGGTCGTTCTCGCTGAGCTTGAGCAGGTCGTGGCCCTCAAGAGACGCCGTGCCGTCGGTCGGAGTGTCCAAGGCGCCCAGAATGTGCATGAGCGTCGACTTCCCGGATCCCGACGGACCCATGATCGCAACAATCTCGCCCGTCTCGATCGAGAGATCGAGTCCGCGCAGAGCCTTGACGATCGTCTTGCCCAGCGCGTAGTCCTTCGTCACACCCTCTAAATGCAGAAGCCTCATCGCTAGCTCCCGCTGACCGTGTACTCGACAAGCTCGAGCGAGAACACGAGAGTCCACTGGCCGCTGCGCAGCTCTTCGACGCGGATCAGCGGCGAGATGTAGGCTGGATGCGACAGCGCGAACGCGACGGTCGTTCGCGTGTCCGTGTTGTCGGGATCGACGAGTACGCCCTGTAGGCACCAAACTCCGGCGATGGTCGCGCCCGTGATGTTCATGAACGACCCGCCGCCCGGCAGCAGGTACTCCTGGCCTTCCTGCAGACGGGTTCGCTGATCCATCAGCGCCTGGAGCGAGGAGTAGCTGATATCGTCTCCGCTGCCTGAGCTGACGCGCGTCGCGCCAAAGATGAAGCCGAACGCCTCGAGTTCGTCCTTCGTACCCGTGCCTTCGGTGACCATGCGTACGGTGAAGGTCCCGCCGGCGTGGGCCGTGACGGTCAGCTCGAGCGCCTGCGGCTGCGACACATCTTCTGTCCAGATGTTGTAGATCATCTTCGTCGTCCCGATCGGAAACGCATCGAGGTCCACCTGGGCGTACACCGCGCCGGCCAGTCCGCAGATCGTCAAGCCAAGAACCAAACCTGCAATCCTCTTCATGTCACTCCTCTCTGTGCTTCCCTATCGCCAGATGCTACGCCACAACCTTGTGCAACCTGTGAAGTCGATCGACTCTCGCTGGCCGGCATCACGGCGCGGCCGCGGAACTGGCCCATGTAGAGTCGGTAGTACGCGCCTTGCGTCTGCATCAGCTCCGCGTGCGTCCCTCGCTCGACGATCTCGCCCTTGTCGATCATGAGGATCTGGTCCGCGCCGCGGATCGTCGACAGCCGGTGGGCAATGATGAAACTCGTCCGCCCCTTCATGAGCTCGAGCAGCGCCTCCTGAATGTGGACCTCAGTCCGCGTGTCGACGCTCGAGGTCGCCTCATCGAGGATCAGGATCCGAGGATCGGCAAGGATCGCCCGAGCGATCGCAAGGAGCTGCCGCTGTCCTTCCGAGAGGCTGGCGCCGCGCTCGGACAGCACCGTCTCGTAGCCCTGAGGCAGGTGGCGGATGAACGCGTCGGCCCGCGCCAGCGTCGCCGCGGCGACGACTTCCTCGTCCGTCGCGCCGAGTCGCCCATAGCGGATGTTCTCCATGATGCTCTCGGCAAACAGGAAAGACTGCTGCAGCACCGTCCCCAGGTTCCGTCGCAGGCTCGCGCGAGAGACGCTCCGCACGTCCACTCCGTCGATACAGATCGTCCCCGCGTCGACATCGTAGAACCGCGACAACAGGTTCACGATTGTCGTCTTCCCGGCGCCTGTCGGCCCCACGAGCGCAATCCGTTGGCCCGGCCGCGCGTGCATCGAGACGTCGCGCAGGACCGCGGTCCCGGGTACGTACGAGAACGTCACTCGATCGAACACCACGTTGCCTTCCATCCTGTCGATCTCGACGGCATCCGGCGCATCGGTCTGATCCGGAGACGTGTCGATCACGGCGAAGATCCGCTCGGCGCCGGCCACAGCCGCCTGAACCTGGTTGTAGAGGTCGCCAAGCATGCGCAGCGGCTCGGCGAACCGGCCCGAGTAGCCGATGAACGACGCGATGGTGCCAATCGTCGCCATGCCGGCGAGCGTCATCCAACCACCGAGCCCGGCGACGATCGCGATGTTCGCGTTTGACAGGATCCCCATCATCGGCATCACGAGGAGCGAGTACGTCATCGCGTGCGTCCCGACCTTGCGCACCGCCTCGTTGGCGTCGTCGAACTTGCGCAAGACGGCATCCTGTTGCCCGTAGGCCATCACGACGCGCTGCCCGCTGAAGGTTTCCTCGAGAATCCCGTTCAGCGTCCCGAGACTCTTCTGATACCCGCGGAAGGCCTTCCGCGTCTTCGACCCGACCAATCCGACAAGCCCAATCATGAGCGGGAAGGCGACGAGCGTTCCCAGGGCGAGAAGCGGATTCAGGACAAACATGATCACCAACACGCCGATGACTGTGAGGACCCCGGAGAACAACTGGGCGATGTTCTGCGACAGGACGCGGCCAACCGCATCCATGTCGTTGGTCAGGCGACTCATGAGATCACCCGATGTGCGCGAATCGAAGAAGCGCAGTGACAGGGTCTGCATGTGATCGAACAGGTCCTGGCGCATCGAGCGCATCATCTTCTGCGCTGCGGAAGCGACGAGCCAACCCTGCGCAGCGCCGGTGACCCACGACACCGCGTAGACGCCGACCATCCAGAGGATGATCCGGACGAGCGCGCCAATCTCCTCCCGCTGCGCGGCAATCCGTAGGATGACGTCGATGCCCTTGCCCATCAGGTAGGGTCCGGCGAGACCCATCCCGGTGCTGACGGCAGCGAGCAGGACAACCGCGCCGAGGGTCGCTCGATGCGGCCTCGCATACTGAACGAGCCGGCGGACGGTGCCCCGCGCGTTCTTGGCGCGCTCGAGCGCCATCATTCCGCCGTGGCCGCGCGGTCCCGGTCCAGGCATGCGGGGAGCTTCGCTCTGCTGCGAACGTGCGTCAGCCATGGTGCGCCTCCCGAGTCGATCCGCCCGCACCCGCGGACGACACCATGCCATCCCCCAATTGCGAGTTGTAGATGTCTTGATACGCAGGGCTCGTCTCAATGAGCTCGTGGTGCGTTCCGCACGCCGCGATCCGTCCACCGTCGAGCACGATGATCTTGTCGGCAAGCAGGACAGTGGAGATCCGCTGGGCGACAATGAACCGCGTCGTGACGCGCTCGGATCCGGCAATCAGGCGGTCCAGCGCGTCCTGCAACCGGACCTCCGTCTCGATGTCCACGGAGCTCGTGGAGTCGTCGAGGATCAGCACTTTCGGCCGCACGAGCAGCGCGCGCGCGATGGCCAAGCGTTGACGCTGGCCGCCGGACAGCGTCGCTCCTCGCTCGCCGATCACCGTGTCGTAGCCCTCAGGCAGGGCTTGGATGAACTCCGCCGCCTGCGCGGCCCGCGCCGCGGCTTGGATCTCGTCGTCCGATGCGTCGTGGCGTCCATAGCGAATGTTGTCGCGGATCGTGCCGCTGAACAGCACGGCCTCCTGGAGGGCAACCCCGATCTGCGATCGCAGCGATGCGAGCGTGAGATCGCGCACGTCGACTCCGTCGAACGTCACGCGTCCTCGCGTCACGTCGTAGAACCGCGGAATCAGATGGATGAGCGTCGACTTCCCCGACCCCGTCGCGCCGAGAATGGCCACCGTCTCCCCCGGCTCGGCGACGAAGCTCACGTTCTCCAGAACCGGATCGCGTCCGTCAGCCGAGTAGCTGAAACCCACGTCCTCGAAGGCAATCCGACCGCGCGGCGCCTTGAGCGGCCGTGCGGCGGGACGTTCCTTCACGTCGGGCTCGCCGTCGAGGATCTCGAGGATGCGGCTCGCCGACGCGTCCGCCGCCGCGAGGGGCGCGACCATCGCGGCGAGCATCATCAGCGGGAAGAGCGCGAGGCCGAGGTAGTTCACGGACGCGACCACCTGGCCCACGGTCATCGCGCCGTCGAGCGTCATCGTGCCGCCGAACCAGAGCGCAACGATGACGGCGGCGTTCATGATCGCCATCATGAGCGGCATGAGCAGGGCAAGAAGCCGGTAGACGCGGATCGACTGTTCTGTCAGCGCCTCGTTGGCCGAGCCGAAGCGCGCACTCTCGTGGTGTTCCCGCACGAACGCCTTGACGACGCGAACGCCGGCAAGGTTCTCCTGCAGCACCGTGTTCAGGCGGTCGAGCCTCTTCTGCACCCCGAGGAAGAGCTTCCGCGCCGGACCGGCGAAGAGCAGCACGAACAGCATGACGACGGGGAAGAACGCGAGCACGATGAGGCCGAAATCCACGCTCGTCAGGAAGAGGAAGGCAATCGCGCCGAGCATCCAGATCGGAGCTCGGGTAAGGATCCGCAGGGACATCTGGACGATCATCTGCACGAAGTTGACGTCGCTCGTCGAGCGCACGATCAGTTGCCCTGTCTGCACACGATCGAGGTTGGCAAACGAGAAGCTCTGGACGCGGCGCACGAGGGCGCTGCGCACGTCGGCGGCGAATCCCTGGCCAACTCTCACGGAGAGCGCGTTGTTCACGATGGCAAACAGCGCGCTGACCAGCGCCACGCCGAGCATGATGAGCGACGTCGTCCACACGACATGGAGGTCCCGCTGCGCGACCCCCTGGTCGATGATGCGCTGGGACAAGCGAGGGATCGCCAGATCGGCGGCGACCATCCCCAAGAGCAGGACGAGTGCCGCGATCGCTTGGCCTCTGTACGGCCGCACGTACCGGTAGAGCCGGATGAGAGCCCTCATGCCTCTTCCTCTGGTTCGCGGCGCTCTCTCGCAGGCCGCTTGGCCGCCGGGAGCTGCCCAACGAGACGGGCATGCACCTTGGCCAGGAGAACACGAAGCTGGCCGAGTTCCTCAACGGTGAGCACGCCGGTCACCTCGCGCTCCAGTTCGTAGAAGCAAGCGTGCGCTTCCCGATGGATCTCGTGTGCTTTCTGCGTGAGGTAGACGCGCGAGACCCGCTGGTCGTCGGGATCGGTTCGACGGACGACCCAACCGTCGCGCTCCATGCGCTGCAGCATGTTCGTGACCGACGCCGGCGAGAGATGCATGACCCGTGCAATCTCGGATTGCGGCATCCCGTCGTTGTGCCCGATGAAGAAGAGCGCGAAGCCCTGGGCCTTGTGCAGGCCGATCTCCTCCATCCGCACCCTCATCCGATCGGCCGTCAGGCGGCACACCTGCATCAGGAGATCCCCGACGGTCTGCTCGTCTCCCTGGCGCGGCGCCTTCTGCATTCCTTAGCCTCCGAATCTTCAGCTCGCTGATCTTTAGGTCGCTAACGGTATCGGTGCCGAGTACTCCTGTCAAGAGGATCGCTAGGCCGACGGGTCGAATGCTTCGTAGATCACGAACGAATCGAGGTCGCGGCGCGGAGCCCCCGGCGGCCACTCTGCAGGCACGCCGATCGGCGTCATCATCACGAACTCGAACCGGTACGGGATGCGGAGAGCGTCGCGATCCGGTCGGCCGGCCATCCGAGCTTGTCCCGAAGGTGAGCCAGGGTCGCGTCGAGCGCTGCGGCCTTGAGGCGGTCGATCGCCTCGCGGCTGCGCACGACGAGGAATCTCCACGGCTGCTCGTTGCCCGAGCTCGGAGCGCGCCGCGCGGCATCGAGGATTCGCAACAGGTCCTCCTCAGGAACGGGCGTCCCGAGGTAGCGTCTGACCGTCCGCCGTCCTTCGATCACGTCGCGCAGGACGTCGTAGGCTTCCCGAGTCACAGGCTCCACGTCCGCTCTAGCGCCTGTCCCCGTTCTTGAGCGACTCGTGGATTCCGAAGATCGCCACGATGAGCTCGCACACGACGCGGACGAAGATGGGTCCGACGAGCAGCATGAGGATGCCGCTGAAGATGCCGAATCCCACTCCGCGCGACGCGGAGAAGGCGATCGTCGCAATCCCGTTCGCCACGGTGAGTCCGACGCCAAGCCAGAAGAGCAACTCAATGACGATGGGCGTAACGAACTTCTTGAACTGCAGATAGTCGCGCATGGTTCCTCCCTATCGAAACCCTGGACGACATTACCGAATCCTCTCGACTGCGCCAAGGCAGGCTCCGTCAGCCGGGAGACGAAGCGGAGACGCCCGCAGGCGACGATGACGCCAGAGAATCAGCGAAACAGCCGCGGGAGGTCCCCGATGAGAATCGTTGTCCTGCATGGAAGCGCGCGTCGAGGCGGGAACTCCGACACGCTCGTCGACCGCTTTCTCGACGGCGCCGGCGGGGAGACGGAGCACGAGATCTCGCACTTCCGCCCGATCGAGATGAACATCGCCCACTGCCGCGGCTGCAACGCCTGCAGTTCCGGTTCGTGCGTGATCCGCGATGACATGGACGCCGTGTACGCGGCGTTCTCGCGCGCCGACGCCGTGGTCCTCGCGGCGCCGATGTTCTGGGGTTACATGACATCGCAGCTCAAGACGCTGTTCGATCGCCTGGAAGCGCTCGCATCGCCGCGCCACTTCGGTGGCAAAGACTTCGTCCTCTTCGTGACGTATCGCCACTACTTCGGGTCGATGGTCGAATGGCTCGGCCGCATCACGCGGGGTTACGGAAGCACCCTGCGCGTCCTCACGTGCCAGACCTACGATCCCGCGACCGACCGCGACGTCGCCATCGCCGAACTGCCCGATCACCTGACGTCCGCATACCGTCTTGGGCAGGAGGTCGCGGCACAGCGCCGAATCCGAGGCACGCGAGCGCCGTAGATCTCGTCTCACGCGCCGAATGACACGAGAAGGACTGCTCCGGCGGCGAGCCCTATTCCGAGGACGGCACGCGGCGAGGGGCGTTCCCGCAGGAACAGCACCGAGTAGACGAGACAGAACACGAGCGTCGCGCCGCGCACGGGCGCGACCACGCTGGCCGGCGCGAGAGAGAGGCTGAACAGCCAGAGCAGCCAGCCGACTCCGCCGCCGACCACGCCGGACAGGGCGATGTAGGCGAACCCCCTGGGCTCGACTCGCCGCGGGATCCTGCGCCGCAGGAACGGAACGAGGGCGGCTGCGCCGAGGCAGCCCGAGACCGCAAACAGGAAGAGCAACGTCTCTGGGCTGAGCCCGCGCTCCAGAGCCAGTTTCGCCGGAACGGTCTCCGCAATCCCCCACAGGATCCCGGTCAAGAGCGCAGCCAGGGCGCCTGCGCGACCGGGGGCGGAGGACGAGTCGCCCTGTCCGCCGCGACGGGGACGCTCGACGAGGAACCAGGCGCCTCCGATCGCCAGCCCGGCTGCCAAAGCGACGCTCCAGCGCAACGGCT
>JBFYRA010000013.1:0-13007 GCA_041302485.1 Candidatus Bipolaricaulota bacterium | reverse complement strand
GGAACGCAATGCGGCGCTCGGCCATCTGGGCGTAGTTGCGGATTCGGCTGTCGAGGAGGTCGCCGTTCGCGAAGATCAGCAGTTCGCCGGAGAGGCTTCGGACGCGCGTTGTCTTGAGGCCAATCCGCTCGACGGTCCCGTAGAGGTCCCCGACGACGATGAAGTCGCCGATGACGAAGGGCTTGTCGGCGATGATCGACAGGGACGCGAATGCGTCCTTGAAGATGCTCTGCACGCCCAGGGCTACGACGACTCCCATGACTCCGAGTCCGGCGACGAGCGTCGTGATGTTGACGCCCACGTTGTCGAGCGCGAGGAGAAGGATGATCGCCCACAGGATGAGCTTCGCGACGAAGCCGAGCGCGGCGATCGAGGTCGCCGCCGCGGCGTCGTCGCCGAATCGCCGCTTGACCGTGCGCGCGAGCCAGAACGTCACAAGCCCGTTGCCCCAGTACCCGGCCTGAATGAGGAGGGCGATCACAAAGGCGATGCGAAGGCCATTGGATGCATCCGCCGGAAGCGCGAGGAAGCGAGACCCGGCGTAGGCCGAGATCACGAACACGAGGAAGAAGCGGGTCTTGTGCAGGAGCTCGACGAGGAGGTCGTCAAGTTGCCCCGTGGTTCGCTCCGCGATCTTCCGCAGGAGCCGAATCGTCACGCGCGTGACGATCTGAAGGGCGAGCCAGGTGAAAAGGATCACGCCCACGGCGGCAAGCCAGCGCCACACGGGGTTGTCATAGAACGTCGTCTGGAGGAATCCCACGGGTTCTCCTTTCGCCCCCGCAGCCCCGGGAGGCAACAAGAGAGCGTACCGCAGAGAGCTTCGCCGACTCAACTGGCTCTACTCCGCGTAATCCTCTCGGTTACTTCCATCACACGCCAACTGCGCCTGCCGGCCCGATGCGGGGTGACTCGTGTCTCGGTTCGGGATGCAGGACGGGGCCGAAGCTCGGCTGGGACCGGGCTACGATCGAGCCATGAACAAGGTTGGCGTCATCGCCCGCGCGAGCGCGCTGCACGACCGGGAGAGCGTGCGCGCTCTTCGGCAGCGATTGCTCGAGGACGTGCGTGCGGCCAGCGGGCTCGCGATCGAGGAGGCGAGCCAGCCGTCGTCGGATCATCTGACGGCGATTCTCGTCCTCACTGGAGGGGTCGAGCGCGACGTCCTCAAGATCGTTGCGCAACTGCCGTCGCCCACCCTGCTCATCGCCCATCCTGGCCACAACTCGCTCCCGGCTTCCCTCGAGGTCCTGGCGCGGATCCGACAGGACGGCGGCGAGGGGAGGATCCTCTACGGGTCGCCGCACGAGATCGGCGAAGGGCTGCGGCAAGAGCTCGCGCTGGCCAATGCCTGGAACACCTTCCGCTTCAGCCGAATCGGCGTGATCGGCGAGCCGTCCGATTGGCTCGTGGCGAGCGATGTCGATCGTGCGTTCCTCAAGGGGCGCCTGTCAATCGAGCTCGTCCACGTCGCGATCGAGGACCTGCTCGGGCGGATCGAGAAGGCGCAGGCACCGAAGAAAGACGTCGCCGCGTTTGTCAAGGGCGCCGCGGCGGTCGTGGAGGCGTCGGGTGACGATGTTCGGGGCGCGGTCCAAATCTACGTCGGTCTGCGGAGTCTCGTCGACGAGCACCGCCTGTCGGCCTGCACTGTGCGCTGTTTCGACATCGTGAAGCGGATGAAGAACTCCGGATGCTACGCTCTATCGCGGCTCAACGACGAAGGCGTTCCGGCCGGCTGCGAGGGCGACCTGCAATCGCTCTTCTCGCTCTATCTCGCGTATCTCCTCTCAGGCCAGACGGCGTTCATGGCCAACATCGCCGACGTCGACACGCCCGGGCAGTCGATCGGGATCGCGCACTGCATGTGTCCCCTGTCGATGGCGCCGAGCTACACCGTCCGCAGCCACTTCGAGTCGGGTCTCGGCGTCGGGATCTCCGGCACGATTCCCGGCGGCCCATGCACGCTGTTCCGTCTTGGAGGCGAACGCCTCGACGAGCTGTTCATCCGCGAGGGCACGATCGCCGAGTCGAAGGTTCGCGAAGACCTCTGCCGCACACAGGTGCGCATCCACGTCGGCAAGCCCGTGGACGATCTCTTGATCTCGCCGCTCGGGAACCACCATATCCTCGTTGCCGGACACCACCGCGAGACGATCGAGCGCTTCTACACTAGGTACCTCGCTACGTAGGAGGACCCCCGATACATTGGCAACATAGTAGGCCAAGTAGCCGGGATCCTCGCGACATAGCGAAGCGAGATACCCCGTCACATTGGCCACTTTGCCAGACACCCCGATAGCCTCGCGACGATAGGTAACGCTCGCGCACTTCCCACACAAGAAGGGCCCCACTCCATCGGGTGTCAGTCTGCCAAGCAGCCGGTACTTCGCCGCGTAGGAGTCCCCCGCTGTTTGGCACGCAATCGGCCTGGCAGGCCAGTCCCTCGCGGCCCAGGCAGGGGCATCGGTCGGGCCTCGAGCTCTTCGGCAGCGCCTCGCCGCTCGTGTTGTTGCTTTGCGCGACAACCGCTACCATCGCCGCGACCCGGAGGTGGCGTCCCATGGTGGAACGCAAGATGCAGATCACGGCAGACAACGAGACGCGGCGCGGACACTACTCGAATCTCGCGCTCATCTCGCACCGGAAGGAAGAGTTTGTGCTCGACTTTCTGTTCCTCGATCCCCAGACGCAGCCCACGCAGGACGGCCAGGCGATGCTCACGTCGCGCGTCGTCCTCAACCCCGGGCACATGAAGCGCCTGTACCAGGCAATCGGCGAGAACATCCAGCGCTACGAGAAGAATTTCGGGACGATCGTTCTGCCGGCGAACCTGACCTAGGCTCGTCGCCACGGCAGGTGCCGGCCGCCAGGAGGCCTACGGTGACGAGGCTCCTCGGGGAGTACCGCGGGCTGCTCCTTTCCGCGTTGCGCGATGTGCTTGCTGCATCCTCGACGCTCTCTCTTCTCGTTCGCCAGCACGTCGGCGTCGAAGACGAGCAGGGCCGTCCAATCGACGCTGCCGGCAAGCTCTTGCGACCGGCGCTCGTTCTCTTCGCGGCGCGCGAGTTCGGCGGCGAGATCGAGCCCGCGCTCCCAGCGGCTGTGGCGCTCGAACTCGTCCACAACTTCTCTCTCGTTCACGACGACATCCAGGACCGCGATCGGACGCGGCGCGGCCGGCCGACTCTGTGGGTCGCGCATGGCGAGGCGGAAGCGATCAACGCCGGCGACCTCCTCCACGCGATGGCGGCGCGTGAGGTCGCGAGGTGCGGCGCCGCCGCTGCGTCGTGCTTGGCCCAGGCGACGGTCGAAATGATCGAAGGTCAATCGCTCGACCTCTCGTACGAAGGTCGTTTCGTGGCGATCGACGAGTACCTGGCGATGATTGACCGGAAGACCGGCGCCCTCTTGCGCTGTTCGCTCGAGCTCGGTGGGATCGTCGCCGGCGCGAGCGATGAGGCCCTGGCTGCGCTCCGGGAACTTGGGATCGGCATGGGGCGAGCGTTCCAGATTCGCGACGACGTGCTCGGCATCTGGGGCGACGGGGATGTGGTCGGAAAACCCCGAGGCTCGGACGTCCGCCGCCGCAAGAAGGCGTTCCCCGCGGTGTGGGCGCACGCTCACGCCGGGCAAAGCGATCGGCGAAGGCTCGAGGCGGTCTACTCGGGAGGCGAGGCGGGCGACAACGCGGTGGTCTGGGTCGTCGCGCTCATGGAGCGCGTCGGGGCCCGCGAAGCAGCGGACGCCGCCGTGCGCGATCACCTCGCTCGTGGGACGCGGTCGCTGGATCGATTGCCTCTCTCGCCGGCGGGACGGGACGAGCTGGACGAGCTGATTCGGTACTTGGCCGGGAGGACCAGATGAGTCGACCGCTTGCGCTGGATGCGGCGGTTCGTCGAGGCGCTGCCGTCGACTGCCTTCCCGAGGCGTGGGGGGCAAGACGATGACGCGTCAGGTGAAGGTCGGCGGGGTTCTGATCGGAGGTGGTGCGCCGATCTCGGTCCAGTCGATGACGAACACCCAGACAGACGATGTTGCGGCGACGGTCGCTCAGATCGAGCGACTCGTGGCTGCCGGCTGCGAGATCGTGCGCGTCGCGGTGCCCGCTGCGGCGGCCGCTGCGGCCCTGCCTGCGATCCGCAAGGCGATCTCGATCCCGCTCGTCGCCGACATCCACTTCGACCATCGATTGGCCCTTGCCGCGATCGATGCCGGCGTCGACAAGCTGCGCCTCAACCCAGGCAACATCACCGACCCGGCGAAGATCGCGGCGGTGGCGGAGGCCGCTGCGCGGGCGCAGATCCCGATTCGCGTCGGTGCGAACTCCGGATCGCTTGCTCCCGCGTACTTGGATGCGTACGGGCGCGCCTCGGTCCGTGGCATGGTCGACAGCGCGCTCCATGAGATTCGCCTCCTCGAGAAGCTCGGATTCACGGACCTCGTCGTGTCGCTCAAGGCGACCGACGTGCGGACGACGATCGACGCCTATCGCGCCATCGCGCGAGAGGTCGATTACCCGCTTCACGTCGGGATCACCGAAGCGGGGACTGTGTGGGAGGGCGCGATTCGTTCCGCGGTCGGCCTCGGCGTCCTGTTTGCCGAAGGGATCGGCGACACCGTTCGGGTCTCGCTTGCCGGCGACCCGGTCGAGGAGGTCAAGGCGGCGTACGAGATCCTGCGTTCTCTCGGGCTCAGGCAGCGTGGGATCGACCTTCACGTCTGCCCGACCTGCGGAAGAACGGGCATCGATCTCGCGGCGATCGCCGGCGAAGTTCGCGAGGCGCTCGCTGACGTCGCCGATCCGATCAAGATCGCGCTCATGGGCTGCGTCGTGAACGGACTCGGCGAGGTCAAGGACGCTGACATCGGGCTCGTCGGGAGCAAGGGGCAAGGGTCGATCTACGTCGCAGGCGGCGTCGTGGCAGCCTCCGTGCCGGAGAGTCGGCTTGCGGGCGAGATCCTGCGGATCGCGCGTGACTGCCTTGAACGGCGGCATCTGCAGAAGGGAAGCGTGCATAGCGCACCGAGCAGGAAACAGGAGCCGACGTGAGCGAGGTCGTGAAGGCCGACGTGCTTGGTTTCTGCGGCGGTGTCCGCCGCGCTGTTCGTCTCGTCGAGACCGAGCTTGAAGAGCGCGGTCCGCTCTGCACCCTCGGCGCGGTCGTCCATAACGCGCACGTCGTCGAAGCGTTGGGACGCAAGGGCGCCAGGGTCGTCGAATCCCTCGACCAGGTTCCCGCCGGCGGCACAGTGGCTGTCACCGCACACGGAGCGGGAGAGGACGTGGTGGCTGAGATCGCCCGACGCGGCCTAAGGCTCGTCGACACGACGTGCCCCATCGTGCGTCGCGCCCAGGAGGAGGCGGCCCGCCTTGCCGAACAAGGGTTCGAAGTCGTCGTGTACGGAGAAGGGGCGCATCCTGAAGTCCGCGGGATTCTTTCCTGGACACGCGGGCGAGGACTTGCGACGGAATCTCCAGACGCCGAAGTCCCTCCAGGATGGCGCGGGGTAGCCATCATCTCGCAGACGACGAAGAGCCCCGAGGCGTTCGCGCACTTCGCCCACGCGCTGGAGGAGCGGCTTGGCGAGCGCGCCATTGAGGTCCGCGCGCTCGACACGACGTGTCCTGAGACCGAGCGTCGCTACCAAGCGGCGACCGCGTTGGCGCAGAGCGTTGACGTCCTGGTTGTTGTAGGAAGCCACGAGTCGGCGAACACGCGACGGCTGGCCGAGGCTTGTCGAGCGACGGGAGTCCGGACGTACGCGATCCAGTCCTCGAGAGAAATCGAAGACAGCTGGCTTCAAGAAGGCCGTCGCATCGGCGTCACGGCCGGTGCATCGACTCCCGACGACGTGATCCGCGATGTCATGCGACGACTCGAGCATGGGGCGACCCAGGAGTCGAGATCCCCATGACACGAAGAGCATCCGCCGGAGCAGCGGCGCGTGCAGTATCGAGGAGGCTGTAGGCTTGCGCATCATCGTAGTCGGTGCAGGTTTCGCGGGCATGGCTGCCGCCTGCCGTCTCGCCGGCGATGGGCATGCCGTCACGGTGCTCGAAGCCGCTCCGCGGCTTGGCGGTCGAGCGGCTTCGTTCGAGCGAAACGGACAGGCACTCAACTACGGCGAGCACGTCCTCATGAGCCGCTGCACGGCAGCTCGCGGCTTCCTCGCCCGGATCGGCGCGTCGGACGCCGTCTCGTTCCAGGAGGCGCTCGCCATCCCCCTCCTCTTCGACGGTCGGCGGTGGGTCTTTCGCTCGTGGCCGCTCCCCGGAATGGCGCATCTCCTGCCGGGCCTCCTCGGGTACGCGCCGCTCTCGAGGCGAGAACGCATCGCGGCCTTGCGTGCAGGGCTCGTCCTGTGGACATCACGCGCCGCGCGCGACGAAACCTTCGCCGGGTGGCTGGCTCGTCGCGGGCAGACGGAGAGGACCATCCGGCGGCTCTGGGATCCCATCGTGATCGCGACGCTCAACGCGCCATCGAGTGTTGTCTCACTCCGCGCCGCGCGCTACGTCTTTCGAGAAGCATTCTTCGTCCCGCATGGAGCCGACATCGGGCTCTTCACGCGGCCGCTTGGCGACGTCTTCGACGCCGCGCGGCGCTATCTCGAAGCTCGCGGCGGCAGCATCGAACTCGACGCGCGCGTCGACGGAGTTCTCGTGGGGGACCGACGCGCGCGCGGCGTGCGGCTCTTGACAGGGCGCGAGATCGACGGCGACGCCGTCATCTCCGCCGTTCCACCCGACGAGCTCGCCGGGCTTGCCTCCGGCGTTCGCGAGTTGGAGGCGCCGGCACGAGCTGCGCAGCAGCTCGCGTGGGCACCGATCGTAGACGTGCACCTGACCTTCGATCGGACGGTGCTCGACGATCCGTTCGCGGTCGGCATCGACTCGCCTGTCCAGGCGATCTGCGCTCGCGACTCCGAAGGCGGCGCACAGACGCTCTGTCTGTCTCAGAGCTCTGCCTCCGAGTGGATCGACCGACCGGATGAGGTGGTCGTCGAGACGCTCACCATGGCACTCCGCAAGCTCTTGCCCTCGGCGCGCGAAGCGAAGCTTGTGGATTCTCTCGTCCTCAGGCATCGACGCGCCACGTTCGTCTCGTCGCCGGGATCAGACGCGCTACGCCCGAAGTCTCGCACACCGATCGCCGGGCTCTATCTTGCCGGTGATTGGACCTCGACCGGCTGGCCTTCGACGATCGAGAGCGCGGTCCTGTCGGGCGTGTACGCCGCTGCAGCCGCGGAAGGCGATGCGGCGCGGGCTGCCGCGGTGTGACAGCGCGTCTACTGGCATCGTTCATGTGCTGCGGAGTGACAATGCTCGACGTAAGGTGGACAATCGCGCTGCCTGTTGTTGACAATAACAGGCTGTCACCTTTACAATACGCCTCGCGATGGTTGACAAAGAAGAGCTGCGAAGCACAGCCCTGCATTGGATCCAGGCCGATGGCCGCCGCGTCGCCCCACGCCTCGTCGAGAAGTTCGGGATCTCGAGGCAGGCAGCGAACAGCCATCTACGTGCGCTCCTCGAGGCCGGACTCCTCGAAGCCGAAGGGAAGACGCAGGGGCGTATCTACCGACTGGTCACGACGCATACAGAGATGAAGGAGTACCGACGCGAGGGGCTTCGCGACGACGTTCCCTGGAGGGAGCTCTTCGCCCCGCTCGTCGCGACGCTGCCCGCAAACGTGCGCGACATCTGGCAGTACGGCATGACCGAGATGGTGAACAATGCGGTTGAGCACTCAGAGGGCGAACACGTGCGGGTATCCGTTGAGCAGAGTGCCCTCTCGACAGCGGGTTGGGTGGACGACGACGGTGTCGGCATCTTCCGCAAACTCGAACGCGAGCTGGGCCTTCTCGACCCCCGCGAAGCGTTCGTGGAGCTGGCCAAAGGGAAAGTGACGACAGCGCCGGCCAACCACACCGGAGAGGGGATCTTCTTCACGTCGAGAGCGTTCGACATGTTTGGGATCGTGTCCGAGGGCCTCATGTACGGACATGCTGCAGATGTTCCAGACTTCCTTGCCGATCGACGCGGCGCGAGGCCGGGGACTCTCGTCGTCATGAACTTGGATAACGACAGCGGCCGCACCCTTCGCTCGGTCTTCAACCGGTTCTCCGGCGGGAAAGCCTACGACTTCTCCAAGACGTTCGTGCCCATCAAGCTTGCCGAGTTCGAGGGCCAGAAGCTCGTCTCACGCTCGCAGGCGCGAAGGCTCACAGTCGGTCTCAACCGCTTTCGCGAGGTTGTGCTCGACTTCGCCGGCGTGACGGAGGTCGGCCAAGCCTTTGCCGACGAGCTATTCCGAGTCTTCGCGAAGGAGAATCCGAAGACACTTCTGGTCGCCGCGAACACGACCCGTCAGGTCAAGCAGATGATCGCGCGAGCTCGATCTGTGTCGGGCACGGCAGAGAAGCACACCGCCGAGGACGCAGAGGGACGCTGAGGATTCAGCGTGCTCGTCGCGGGAGAGACGATCCCGTCCGTACGGGCTCTTGGGCGTCCGCCTCAACCATGGTTTCGCCTCGCACGCGTCTGCGCTCTCCGCGACCTCTGCGGTGGGTCTGTTTGCCTGTGTCCCACAAGATGAGACGTTAGGCCTGTGGCCTTCGCACTTTGCGGGACGACGGCACGATGCTATACTTCCGCTCACGAAAGAGGTGATATTCGTGCCCCAGACCATGACCGAGAAGATCCTCGCGCAGCACCTTCGCGAGGGGAAACTAGAGCGCGGAACCGAGATCGGGATCCGCATGGACCAGTGCCTGACCCAGGATTCCACCGGGACGATGGCGTGGCTCGAGTTCGAGGCGCTCGGGATCGACAAGGTCCGCGCCGAGCTCGCCGTCTCCTACTCCGACCACACCTCGCTCGGGTTCAAGGGCGAGTCGACCGACGACCACATCTTCCTGCAGACGATCGCCTCGCACTACGGCGCCAAGTTCTCGAAGAACGGAAACGGTGTCTGCCACCAGATCCACTACGAGCGCTTCGGCGTGCCGGGCAAGACGCTCATCGGCTCCGACTCGCACACGCCGACGTGCGGCGGGCTCGGCATGCTGGCCATCGGCGCCGGCGGCATGGACGTCGCCGTGTGTATGGGCGGCGGGCCGTTCTTCCTCACCGTGCCGAAGATGATGAAGATCGTGCTCACCGGCAAGCTCTCGCCGAACGTCAGCGCGAAAGACGTCGCGCTCGAGGTTCTGCGTCGAATCACGGTGAAGGGCGGCGTCGGCTACTTCCTCGAGTTCGTCGGCCCTGGGCTCAAGGACCTCACAGTGCCCGAGCGTGCGACGATCACCAACATGGGGACCGAGACGGGCGCGACGTCGTCGATCTTCCCGTCCGACGACGTGACCAAGGCGTTCCTCAAGATGCAGGGGCGCGAGAAGGACTGGCGCGCGATCTCGCCCGACGAGGGCGCTGTCTACGAGAAGGAGATCACGATCGACCTCGCGACCGTGAAGCCGCTCGTCGCGATGCCCGGCATGCCCGACAACGTCTTCGACATCGACCAGGTCGCGGGCACCAAGATCGACCAGGTGTTCATCGGCTCGTGCACCAACGGCTCTTATCAGGACCTCAAGATCGTCGCCGAGATGCTCAAGGGCAAGAAGGTGTCGACCTCGATCGACGTCATCGTGTCGCCCGGATCGCGCCAGGCGTGGGAGATGCTGATGGAGGACGGCAGCTTCCTCGAGCTCACCAAGGCCGGCGTGCGAATGATCGAGCCCGGCTGCAACGCGTGCATCGGCATTGGCTTCGTGCCCGGCACGAACCACCTCTCGCTGCGCACGGTCAACCGCAACTGGAAGGGCCGCGGCGGGAACGAAGAGGGTAAGCTCGCCCTCTGCGGACCGCAGCTCGCCGCGGCGTCGGCGCTCAAGGGCGTCATCGCCGATCCGCGCGAACTCCCGGCGCCGACGATCAAGGTCACGAAGCTGACCGTCGACGACTACCTCATCCTCGAGCCGCAGGGCCCGAAGGTCGAGATTCGCCGCGCGCCGAACATTGCGCCGATGGGCAACCAGAAGCCGCTCCCGGCTGTGCTCAAGGGCGAGGCCCTGCTCAAGGTGGGAGACGGCATCTCGACCGACGCCATCCTTCCGGCCGGCCCCTTGACGCAGCACCTGCGCTCGAACCTGCCCGAGATCGCGAAGTTCACGTTCTACTACGAAGACAAGACCTTCGCAGTGCGGGCGATGGAGAAGGGCGGCGGATTCATCGTCGGCGGCGACAACTACGGCCAGGGCTCGTCGCGCGAGCACGCGGCGCTCGCCCCGTGGAAGATCGGGATCACGGCCGTGCTGGCGAAAAGCTTCGCGCGCATCCACCGCGCCAATCTCGTGAACATGGGCATCCTGCCGATGACGTGCAATACCGACCTCATCGACCAGGGGGACGTGCTCGAAATCGACGTGTCCAAGCTCACGCCGGACCTGGTCGTCAAGAACCTCACCAAGAAGACGACCATCCCGGCGAAGCAGGACCTGTCCGAGCGCGAGAAGTCGATGCTAAAAGCCGGAGGACTGCTCGCATATACGGCGCAGGGGCACTAAGAAGAGCCCCTGCGCGAGGGAGAACGCCACACGAGAACGGCGGCGTTCTCCTAACGCGATCGGCGCGACATCGAGTCGACGCCGATCGCGCGGGCATGGGCGGCGCTCCTCACTGCGCGCTCGACATGGATTCGAAGGGCGTGCGCGCAGTGGTGCGCAAAGTCCTTTCCGATTGGAGAGAGCGGCGAGTTGCCATCCGAGGCCTTGCTGAGTAGCATCTCCCATCGTGAGATAGCGGATCCCGAGGAATGGGACGACCGCGGGGGAGCGAGAACCCTGAACACACTCGAGAAGTGCGTACGGATCTTGACCTTGTTCACTGAGACGACGCCCGTCTTGGGCGTGGCCGAGATCGCCGAGCGGCTTGATCTGCCGCGCTCGACGGCCTACCGCTACATCTCGGCCCTTCGCGCGCACCGGTTCGTCGAGGAGGCTCCAGGCAACGCCGGGTACCGGCTCGGCGGCCGCATTCTCGAGATGGCGGCGTCGATGGCGCGGAAACCGCTGCGCGAGGTCGCGCTTCCGCACATGGAGCGCATCGCCCGCGAGGCGGGTGAGACGGCCCTCCTGTGCGGGCTGCGCGAGCACGTCGGCGTGTGCCTCGAGAAGGTCGACGGTACTCACGCGCTCCGCGTTTCCTACGAGCTCGGCGAGACCTATCCGCTCCATGCAGGGGCCACGGGCAAGGCGATCCTGGCGCATCTCGATCCCAGCGAGCAGAAGGCCGTCATCGACGACGTCGGCCTCGAGCGCTTCACCGAGGCGACGATCACGAGCGAGGGCCGCCTCAACAAGGAGCTCGCCAAGATCCGCGCTTGCGGCTACGCCGAGAGCGAGGGCGAATCCATCCCGGGCACACACGGCATTGCAGCACCCATCTTCTCCCCGTCGGGTCGGATCATCGGCTCGGTCGGCGTGTCGGTGCCGGCCCTGCGCGCGGAGGCAAAGAATCGCGAGCGGCTCGTTCGTCTCGTCGTCGAGGCGGCGAAGAAGATCAGTGAGGGAATGACCGCGCAGGAAGCGCGAGAAAGATAGGCGGAATCTCCGAAGGAGGAACAAGGTAGAGATGGCGAGCAAGTACATCCCAACCCCGAAGGGCGGCCAGGCGATCACGCGCACGAAGGACAAGCTGAATGTGCCCGACCACCCGATCATTCCGTGCATCCGCGGCGACGGCACCGGCGTCGACATCAACCCTGTCATGATCAAGGTCGTCGACGCGGCGGTCGCGAAGGCCTACGGCGGGACGAAGAAGATCGAGTGGCTCAAGGTGCTTGCCGGCGATGAGGCCATCCAGGTCAATTACCCCGGGATGACCGAGGCCGAGATCGTGGCCATTCCGCCCGACGAGCGGCAGAAGCTCTACTTGCCCGAGGAGACCGTCGCGGCGATCAAGAAGTACCTCGTGGCGATCAAGGGCCCGCTCACGACTCCCGTCGGCGGCGGCATCCGCAGCCTCAACGTCACCCTGCGCATCCTGCTTGACCTCTACGCCTGCGTCCGCCCGGTGCAGCACATCGGGACCCCGGCGCCCGTACGTCATCCTGAAGACGTCGACATCGTCTTCTTCCGCGAGAACACCGAGGACGTCTATTGCGGCATCGAGTGGCAGGCCGACAGTCCGGAGGCGAAGAAGGTCATCGAGTTTCTCGACAAGGAGATGAAGGTCGGGAAGAAGATCCGCTTCCCGCAGACCTGCGGCATCGGCGTGAAACCAATCAGCAAGGAAGGTTCGCAGCGCCTCATTCGCGCCGCGATCGAGTACGCGATCGCGAACAGCCGAAAGGTCGTGACCCTCGTCCACAAGGGCAACATCATGAAGTTCACCGAGGGCGCTTTCCGCGACTGGGGCTACGAGTTGGCCAAGCAGTACCCGCAGCTCATCAGCGAGGACGAGGTCACGAAGAGCCACGGCGGCAAGGTGCCGGCGGGCAAGATCCTCATCAACGACCGCATCGCCGACCAGTTCTTCCAACAGCTCCTGCTCCGCCCGAGCGAGTACTCGGTGGTGGCGACGATGAACCTGAACGGCGACTACGTCACCGATGCTGCTGCTGCGCAGGTTGGCGGACTCGGCGTCGCACCCGGTGCGAACATCAACTACATCACCGGCCACGCGGTGTTCGAGGCTACCCACGGCACGGCGCCGAAGCACGCCGGCCAGGACAAGGTCAACCCCGGCTCGGTCATCCTGTCGGCGGTCGAGATGCTGCGCTACATGGGCTGGCAGACGGCGGCCGACCTCGTTGTGAAGGGCATCAAGTCGGCGGTCGAGGCGAAGAAGGTCACGTACGACCTCGAGCGGCAGATGGAGGGCGCAACGCTCTTGTCCTGCTCGGCGTTCGGCGACGAGATCATCAAGAGGATGTAGGAGAGACGATGGCTCAGAGAGGGATTCGCGAAGTCGACGCGAAGCGGATCATTGCCAAGGCGGT
>JBFYRA010000007.1:0-10102 GCA_041302485.1 Candidatus Bipolaricaulota bacterium | reverse complement strand
GGCTCGGAGGCGAAGAGCCGATTCATCGCCGGGACGTACGTGAACACGACCTGCATCGCCGCCATGACGCCGACGCCCGCCCACGTCCACGGGTTCGATGCCCAGCCAATCGCCACGAACGACTTCGTGAACGATCGACAATTGAACAGGTAGAACGCCTCGCCGAAGACGATGACCGCCGTCGAGGCCGTCCGCGCCGCGGCGAGCGACGCGCCGCGCGCGAGCTGGAGCTCGAAGACAGCGTACACGGCTCCGCACAACAAGAGGGACACGAGGACGATCCGCCGGCCGAGTGCGGCCGTCAGGAGCGGTCGGCGCGGATCGGTCGGCTGGCGATCCATGATCCCCTTCTCCTTGGGCTCGAACGCAAGGGTCATCCCAAGGCAGACCGAGGTCATCATGTTGATCCACAGGATCTGGACCGGCAGGATCGGCAGCGCCAGGCCCAGGATGACTGCCCCGAGGAGGACGAGCGCCTCGCCGCCGTTGGTTGGAAGCGTCCAGACGATGAACTTCTGGAGGTTGTCAAACACGCCGCGTCCCTCTTCAACGGCCGCTTCGATCGACGCGAAGTTGTCGTCGGTCAAGATCATGTCCGCCGCCTCGCGAGCCACCTCGGTGCCTCCGAGCGCCATGGCCACCCCGATGTCCGCCTGGCGCAAGGCGGGCGCGTCGTTCACTCCGTCACCGGTCATCGCAACCACGTGCCCACGAGCCTGGAGCGCCTCGACGAGGCGCAGCTTGTGTTCGGGGCTCACGCGAGCGAACACGTCCACCTTGTCGACGCACTCGATGAGCTCCTCGTCGGACATCGTCTGCAGGTCCGCGCCGGTCAGCACGCACGTCTCGCCCGCTTCTCCGCGCAGGATCCCAACTTGAGACGCGATGGCCGCAGCCGTGGCGGCGTGGTCGCCGGTGATCATCTTCACCTGGATCCCAGCGCGTTGGCAGGCTGCCACCGCAGGCGCCGCCTCCTCGCGGGGCGGGTCCATCATCCCCTGCAGGCCGAGGAAGACGAGCCCCGACTCGACGTCCGCGTGCTCAAGGACGTGCGTCGAGGCGGGCAGGTCCTTGCGCGCAAAGGCAAGGACGCGAAGACCCTGGCTGGCCATCGCCTCGGCCGCAGCGCGGAGGGCGTCCCCATCGAGCGGTGACGTCCCGCCTGCGGTGACCTGCGTCGCGCACCGCGCGAGCAGGCTCTCGAGCGCGCCCTTCACGTACACCACCCGCCTGTTGCCTGCGCGATCCTCGTGCAGGGTAGCCATGAACTGGAGCTGCGATTCAAACGGGATGGCATCGATACGAGGGAGAGAGGTCAGCACTTCATCTCGCCGAAGCGCAGCCCTCGCGGCGACCGACAACAAGGCCCCCTCGGTGGGATCGCCCCTCACCGTCCAGCGCTCGCCGTCTTGAGTGAGGTCGGCATCATTGCACAGGAGGCCGCACAACAGCACGTCGCGGAGCGCCGCGTCGCGCGAGAGGTCGACCGCTCCGGCCTCCGAACGGATCTCACCTTGCGGCGCGTAGCCTGATCCGCTGACGGCATAGGCTGTGCCTCCCGCAAGGAGCCTCCGAACGGTCATCTGGTTCTGCGTCACCGTGCCGGTCTTGTCCGTACAGATCACGGTGGTACTGCCGAGCGTCTCCACGGCCGGCAGACGGCGGATGATGGCTCTCCGCCTCGCCATCCTCGCCACGCCGATCGCGAGGATGATCGTCACGACAGCTGGAAGGCCCTCAGGAATCGCTCCGACCGCGAGGGCGATCGATGCCATCAGCATCTCGGTCACCGATTGCCCGCGCAGCAGCCCAGCAGCGAACGTGAGCGCAGCCAGCCCCATCACCACCACCATCAGGAGCCTGGAGAACCGGCTGATCCGTCGCGTCAGCGGCGTCTCGAGCACCTCGGCCGACGCAATCAGGTCCGAGATCCGGCCGATCTCGGTCGCGTCGCCGGTGGCGACCACGGCGCCGAGCCCCGTGCCGTAGGTGACGAGCGTCGAGGAGAACGCCATGTTGATGCGGTCGCCGAGCGCTGTCTCGCGGGGGAGAGCGCCGGCGCCCTTGCTCGCCGGCACGGCTTCGCCCGTCAACGCCGACTCGTCAATGCGCAGGTCGCGGCTCTGCAGGATCCGCAGATCGGCCGGGACCTTGTCGCCCGACTGCAGGAGCACGAGGTCGCCCGGGACGAGATCGACTGCGGGCACGCTCTCACGCTTGCCGGCCCGCAGCACGGTGCACGAACTCGGCAGGCTGCGCGACAGGGCGTGAATCGCCTTCAACGCCTTCGCCTCCTGGATGAACCCGATGATCGCGTTCAGCACAACAACACCCACGATGACCGCAGCGTCGACGATCTCATGCAGGAGGCCCGCCGCCAGTGCGGCCGAAAGGAGGATGTACACAAGGGGCTGGTGGAACTGGAGCAGGAAATGCACGATCGGGCTGCGGTCGCGCCGCTCCGTCAGCGCGTTCGGGCCGAACCGCTGCCGGCGGTGCTCGACCTCAAACCGATCGAGTCCCTTTGTGATGTCGGTCCCCAGCGTCTCGAGGATCTGGCTCGCCTCGGCGTGGTGGCAGTGCTCGCAGACAAGGTTCTGTCCGTGTCCCTCCATAGTGCCTCCTCGAACAGATATGCGCGTGGCCAGATTCTGCTCGGACTCCGCGGCGATGCCAAGGCGCTGTCGGCATCTGTCGGCAGTGAGCTGAAAAGGGTCAAGGCAACACGCGTGTCGCGCCGCAGGCCGCGCGGCGGAGAGCGGCGGCCGCCCCCGACTAGGGTTCGAGCCGACTCAGACCTCCATCGGTGCCGATCCAAACGACGCCGTCACACACGGAGATCGACTGCGCCCGGTCGTCGATCAGACCGTCGGCGATGTCGTAGGCCGCGATGATGTCGTCGGAGCCGTCGAATGGCGTGCCAGCATCGTCGAGCATCGCGATCCCGCTCCAGCCGGTAGCGACCCACTTCCTGCCCTGCTCGTCGATGGCCAGTCCGGGGTTGCAGTCGCCGATGTCGAACCGCTGCCAGCGGTCGTCGCTTGTGTCGAGCAGCGTACCACCGTCATCGAACGCAAACAGCCCGGGGCAGAGCCCGAACCACTTGATCCCGGCCGGATCGACGGCGACCGAATAGCCGGACGCTGTCCCGATCGGCGAAGTCTCCCGGAACACTGCCCAGACGTCGTCCGACGGATCGAACGGCGTGCCGTTGTGGTCAAGGCAACTCACGGAATCGCTCTCGTGCACGACCCAGACCCGATGGCTGCCCTCGGCTGCGACGGCGTTCGTGTTGTCGCCGGCCAAGCCGTCGACCTCGCCGAAGCCGGTCCAACGATCGTCGGACTTGTCGTGCGGCGTGCCGGCCGGATCGAGAACCGAGATCCCTTTCGACGTCGCACACCATATCCGACCCGCGCCATCTACGGTCACGTCGCGCACGTAGCTCACGGCCAGACCGTCCTCTGAGGAGAAGGATGTGACGGCGTCGTCCGCCGCGTCGAGCGGCGTCCCGCCGTCGGACAACGCGACGAGGCCGCCGGTCGTGCCGATCCAGAGGACGCCGAGCGCATCGCGCTCGAGCGCCAGAGGCACGCCGACCGCGAACACGGCAGCTCGGCCGTCGGATGTGACGGCGAGCCCTGACGACATCCCCACCCAGGTCACTTCCTCTTCGGCCAGCACAGCACGGACGTCCACGGACGGCAGCCACGTCTCGACGACGAGCGATGTCCACACGTCGTCAGCCTTCTCGGACGGAGTCCCGTTCGGTTCGAGTCGGCAGACGCCGCCGCTCGGGACGGCGCACCAGACGGCTCCCGAGCCGTCGAGCGCGACGGCTCGAACGCTGCTCTTCGCAAGCCCGTCCGCAGCCGTGAACAACGTGACTCTGTCGTCTCCGACATCGAACGGCGTCGACGCGCCCTCGAACGCGACGAGCCCTCTCAGCGTCGAGATCCAAGCCGTGCCGCGATCGAACGCTATCGCAACGCAGTCTCCCTTGTTGGGAAAGCCCTGTTCGACGCCGAGGCACGCCACGCGGTCATCGGACACGTCGGACAGCGTGCCGGCCACGTCAAGAACGCTGACGCCGCCGCGCGCGCCAATCCAGATGCGGCCGGCCTCGTCGACCGACACGCCGTAGGCAGCGTCGGCGAGTAGCCCGGTCGCCGCAGTGAAGCGCGCCCAGCCGTCATCGGACTTGTCGAACGGCAAGGCCCCCGGATCGAGCGCACTTACGCCGGACGACGTGGCAATCCAGACTCGGCCGGCTGGATCGACGCAGATCGCGTCGACGCTCTGGGCAATCAAGCCGTCGGCGGTCCCGAAGCTCACGGCGCGGTCGTCGGACTTGTCGGCCGGCGTCCCTCCGTCATCCAGAATGGTGACTCCGCGCTCAGTGCCGATCCACTTGCGCCCCTCGGCGTCGATCGCGAGACACGTCACCCAGGTGGATGCAAGCCCGTCCGCGGAATCCCAGACGATCCATGCGCCGTCGATCAGAGCCGCCAGTCCCCCGTTCCACGTGCCGAGCCCGACCCACGGGCGCCCGTCCGCGTCGATCACCACGGCCGTCACGGAGTTGTCGGGAAGTCCCTCGGGCGCGAGGCGGGTCTGCGGCGTCCCGCTCTGGGCATCCCACTGGACGAGCCCGCCGGTGGACCCGACCCAGACGGTCCCTTGGTAGAATGCCACCGCCTGCGCGTTGTTGACGTTCGAGGTGTTCTCCCACACTGGCTCGGCCGTCGCGGCCCAGCCTAGCGCGATCCCCGTCGCGAGCACGACCGGAAGCACTGCGAAGACTCTACGACGCATGGTCCCTCCTGCGCGCCGACTGCGGCGCGATTGCAGGCATCCTATGACGGAGAGACGAGAGACGACAAGGTCGGTCGCCTGTCGTCAGGCGGAGAAGGGGATCTCGAAGGCGCGCAGCAGTGTGACAATGCCGGGGATCGCGATCCCATCGACCGGCAGGCCCCACGCAGCGACGAGGCACGCGTAACCGCGGAAGAGGTCGAGCGTCGCCGCCTCGAGGCTCCGGGCGCGGCCGGCGGACGCAACGGCATCGGCGGCAAGCCGCAGGAGCGTCTGGACATTTCCCACAGCGCCTAGGAGGGCCTTCTCGCGCTCCGTCTCGAACCCTCGCATGACGATCCCGGCAGGCAAGAGCGCCGCCTCCTGCACGAGCCCGACAGGCCGATCGCGCCCATCGCCGCGCAGGATGACAAGAAGCCGCTCGGCCTGGGAGCGCGCGTCGACGAGACTCGGGGAGAAGACGGCGACCGCCGAGATCGAGATCGCGAGCTTCGTCTTGTCGGCGAGTTTCGCCAAGAGCAGGTCCGCGGAGGACGCGGCGGCCCCGCCGTCCTCTCCGAGGCATGCCAGGGGCGCGGCGAGCGCGACCGCCATCGCGAGTGCCATCCCGATCCCGTGTCTCGTCATCGTCCACCTCCACGTCCGTCGTCCAGCTTTCCCATCTCCCACCCCAGCGTCCATCGTCCGCCGGTCAACGGGCGGTCAACGCCTGTCGCCGAGCCGATATCCGAAGCCGGGAACCGTGACGATGACGTCGCGGCCTTCCGGACGCACGGCAGCAAGCCGCCGTCGCAGGAGGTACACGTACTGCTTGATGTCTCGGGCGTCGGCATACGCTGACTCGGGCCACGCCGCCGCAAGGATCTCGGCCTCCGTGAACACTTTCCCCGGATGGCTCGCAAGGACGCAGAGCAGCGCGAACTGCTTCGGCGTCAGGCCCAGAGGCTTGCCGGCGTACGTCGCCTCACATCGAGACGGCCGGATCTCCAGGTCGCCAATCACGATGCGCGACGAGTCCGCGTCGGCAGCCGCGGGCGCGGCTTCTTCCGGCCGGCGCCGTCCACGCAAAGCCCACGCAAGGACGGCGACGATCGCCGCATCAAACAGGACCGCCCCGCCGATCGCGAAGTACGCCGCATGCCGCACGACGAGCACGGCCGCCGTGTCACTGACGCCCATGCGAACAACGCCGCCCGCAGTGGGGAGGGGCGTCTCAACAACCGACACTCCGGGCGACGTGTCGCCGATGGTGCGGCTTCCTGCGGTGGAGATCGTCTCGCCGCCCGGTGCCGTGATCTCCACCCATTGCACGCTTCCGGCGGCGAGCACACCGGCGAGGGTCTGGACCACATCGATCTGGGAGCGCGCCAACCATGTGTCGACCGTCACGGCAAACGCCCGGGCATAGGTCACAGTACGGTCATGGAATGCCCCGCGGGACAGGGACGCATACGCACTCAGGAACAGGGCGACGCCGAGCGCCGTGCACACGACCACGGCGCCCGAGGCGAGCCAGAGCAGTTGTCGGCTTCCCGCGCGCATGCGCATCACGCGCAGAGCGTAGGGGGCGTTGCGCGGAACGGCAAGCGTCGCGACCGCGCGTTGATTGCGCATTGACCGCCGCCCGATTCTCTTCTGACGGGCATCGCCCTACGTTCCGATCGGCGCTTTGGGAGTCCAGGGCGCCAGGAGGAACCATGCACAATCGTCGTACACAGAAGCTCATGGCTGTCGGCTTTGCGCTCGTCGCCCTCGTCGTCTCTCTTCCAGCGTTCGCCGCGGATGACGCCCCAGCAGCGCCGAAGCCTCTCGTCGTAACGCTCGAACGTCTCGGCGAACTCCTGACGCAGTTCGAGTCGCAGTTGGCCGCGGTCGATCGACCCGCCGCCGACCGACTCGAGGATCGCGTGGCACAGGCCGGCGATCTTGTCGAGGAACTCCTGGTATCGCTCGAGACGCCGGGCACGTCACCGCGCGAGCAGGCGATGAAGCTCGACCGCGCCCTGCATCGATTGATCTCAGTGCTCGAGGAGATCGTCGTCGGGCCCGACCGGCAGCCGGAACGCGACCAGGTCAGGACGACGCTCGGCGAACTGCGCGCCTGGGTGGACGGCTACATCGCGGCCGCCACGGCCGGCATGAACCCGCGTGAGGCGGAGAGATTCGCGCGGGCGGCCCAAGACATGGCGCGTTCGCTCGTCGCCCGACTCGCCGAGACGGCGAAGAAGGCGCAGGCTCCCGAACCTGGGCCGACCAAGCTTTCGTTGGTTGTCGAACGGCTGGACGCGTTGACCGCAAGGCTCGATGCGCTGCTCCGGCGCATTCAAGGGCCATCTCAGGCAGGGCAGTAGGTGCAGCAAGAAGGCGGGGCGGCCGCCGCACGGACAGCGGCCGCCCCAGCGTGCGATCTCAGCAGGCTCGCGGGATCCTACTTCTGGTCGCCATCGCGGAGCGCCCGTCTCATGAACGCCGCCACGTCGCGCTTGAACGACTCGAGACAGCCGACCTCAAGATAGAACATGTGGCCCGACTCGTAGTAGACGATCTCGATGTTCCCACGTAGTTTGGGATCGGCGTTCATGTGCGTGATCATGTACTCGGTCGCGAACAAGGGCGTCGCGAGATCGTAGTAGCCCTGGGCGAACAGGACCTTCATGTACGGGTTCTTCGCCAGCGCGGCGCGTACCTCCTCGCTCGTCGCGGGCAGTTCGCCGTTTTCCCACTGCCACTTCTCGTTGACCTTGCCGGTCATCACTTCGTACACGAGATCTGTCTCGATGCCGAGCTCGGCCCGCACGTAGTGGTTGAGTGCGGCCGAGTACGGCGGCGTGATCGCCACGATCGACGCGTCGAACTCAGGGCGTTCGGTCACGGCCAGCGCTTCGACGCCCTCGAAGCGAGAGTCAATGCGGCCGACGCTGCGGCGCTCTTCCCGCAGGAGCTCTTTGCAGAAGCGGAAGATGTCGACGCGCAGGTTCGTGCCGAGAACGTAGTCAAGGTCGAGGCCCGTGTACTCCGCGAGCTTCTTGCCCACCGACTTGCGCTCCGCATCGTCGATCCGGTCGCCCTTCATCAGAGCGGGAGCCAACTTCGCCTCGATCCACCCCTTGACCTCGCCCACCAACTCGCCAAGCGGCCTCGCCTGCAGAGCAGGCGACAGCTTCTGGTGATACCAGGCCGTCGCCGTATAGGTGGGGACGAAGAGAGCGTACGGAAGGTCGTTCGCCCGTCCGAAGTGGAACGAGTGGAAGTCGAGCGCCGACGAGATGAGAAGGATGCCATTGAACGCGATGCCCTGATCGATCAGGTACCCCGCGAGGCCGGCGGCCCGTGTCGTGCCGTAGCTTTCCCCGGCGAGGAAGAGTGGTGACGTCCAGCGCTTGTAGCGCGAGAGATACAGGCGAATGAACTCGCCGACCGACTCGAGGTCGCCCTTGTAGCTCCAGAACTTCTTGTCGAGCTCTTCCTTCGCCGCGCGGCTGTATCCAGTGCCGACGGGATCGATGAACACGAGATCGGTCTCGTCGAGCCACGTGAGCGGGTTGGCCCCGTAGCGGAACGGCGGCTGCGGCATCCAGCCCTCATCCTCCATGACAACCCGCTTCGGACCGAGGGCTCCCATGTGGAGCCAGATCGACGACGAGCCCGGCCCGCCGTTGAACGCGAACGTGAGCGGCCGGTTCGAGCGATCCTTCACGCCCTCAAGCTCGTAGGCCATGAAGAAGATTTCGGCCTCCGTCTCGCCGAACTCGTCCTTAAGCGGGATGACGCCGGCACGCGCCGTGTACTTGAGCGTCTTGTCCCCGGCGGTCAGTTCGTGGTGCGTCTCGATCGGCGCAATGCCGAGCAGCCTGCGCCGCTTCTCCTTCGGCTCGTCCGTCTTCTGCGCTTCAGGCTTCGTCATCTCGTCGGTCATGTAGGCTCCTTGACTCCAGTGGGGTTCAACGGCGCATTGTAGCGACTCGCTCGCTGCCCGATCAGCCGACCGGCGCGGCACCGACCTCCATCCGCTGCGCCGCATGCAGCGACGCATACGCATTCCCCACCGCTAGGAGCTCTCTGTGCGTCCCCTCCTCGATGATCCGTCCTCCGTCCATCACGAGGATCCGGTCTGCAGCTTCGATGGTCGAGAGGCGGTGCGCTACGGCCAGTGTCGTCCGGCCCTGCATCAGGACCGAGATCGCGTCCTGTACAAGGCGTTCCGACTCTGTGTCGAGCGCCGAGGTCGCTTCATCAAGCAGAAGGATCGGAGCGTCTTTGAGCAGCGCGCGGGCAATCGCGATGCGCTGCCGCTGGCCGCCTGACAGTCTAGCGCCACGCTCGCCGACCTTCGTGGCGTAACCCTCCGGCTGCTCGACGATGAAACTGTGGGCGTGCGCGGCGGTTGCCGCCCGGACGATCTCCTCTTGCGCTGCGCCTGGCTTGCCCATCGCGATGTTCTCCGCAATCGTGCCGTCGAATAGGTAGGCATCCTGGGGCACGTAGCCGATGAGCTGCCGTAGACGGGAGAGGTTGCAGTCCCGCAGGTCCATGCCGTAGACGAGGATTTCCCCCGTGTACTCCGGGTACAGCCCGAGCAAGAGCTTTACCAAGGTCGACTTCCCGCTGCCGCTTGGCCCGACGAGCGCAACGATTTCTCCTTGATTCGCCGCAAGGCTCACGCCGCGCAACGCGGTCTTCTCGGTTCCATCCGCCGCGTAGCGGAAGCCTAGTCCCCTCACAACGAGAACGGGCTGGTTTGCGCTTGGCACACACTCACCCGGCGCGCGCGTCGAGCGCTCGAGCGGCTCGTCGAGGACTTCGAAGACTCTCCTCGCTCCTGCTACGCCTTTCTGTAGAGCCGCCACGAACTGGCCGAGGGACCCGAAGAGCCACGAGGCATTCCCTTGGACACGGACAACCGCCCAGACGGCTCCGACGAGGAGTTCGCCGCCGCGGAAGAGAAGCAGCGAGAAGGCGAGGAGGCCCAGCGACTGAGCCCATCCGACAAAACCCTGCGCAGCGTCGAACGCGGCCTGGGCACGAGCGCGAGCGATCTTCCGCACCGCCACATCGGAAGATGCTGCCGTGTAGCCGATCTGGAAGCGATCCGCGCACCCGAACATCCTCGCGACAGACAGACCGGCCAAGAGGTCCGAGAGGCGCTCGGTCATCGTGCCGAGAGATGCCTGCAGGGCCTCGCTGCGCCGCCTGAGCACCCGCGCTGCCGGAATGCTCAGGCCCAGAAGGACAAAGCCCAGCGCAAGTCCCGCGAGCCCGAGTTTCCAAGAGAGAGAGAAGATGATCC
>JBFYRA010000069.1:0-7276 GCA_041302485.1 Candidatus Bipolaricaulota bacterium | reverse complement strand
GATCGCGGCGAGGCTGAGTGCGTAGGGCCTGGCACCCATCACGGCGAGATCGTTCAGCGTGCCGGCCGCGGCCAGTCTGCCGATGTCGCCTCCCGGGAAGAAGACCGGCTTCACGACGTGGCTGTCGGTGGTGAACACGATCTCGCCGTCGCGCGGCAAGTCGAGCGTTGCGCCGTCGTCGAACGCGGCGAGAGGGATTCGCCCGGAGGGGCGGCGGGCCAGACGCGGGAGGACAACCGTCTTGAGCAGCTCGTCCATGACCTCGCCGCCGGCGCCGTGCAGGCTCGTGATGCGCTCGGTCATAGGATCCTCTCGCCGTCGTAGCGGAACCAGATCGCGCACGCGCCTTCGGAGCCGACCATGCACGGACCGACCGGGGTGAGAGGCGTGCAGCGACTTCCGAACAGCGGGCAGTCGCTCGGAACGGCGCGCGCCGTCAGGACATCCGGGCAGCGGCAACCGGCGTGATCGGGAGACTCGGGGATCGCTCCGACATCGAACCGCGCGCGCGCGTCGAGGGCGGCAAACCGCGGTCGCAGGCGATAGCCGGAGTCCGGCAACATGCCGATTCCGCGCCAGATCGCCTCGACCGGCTCGAACACCTCGGCCAGCAGACGCTGAGCAGCCGGATTGCCCTGCGTGTCGACGCCGCGGGGATAGCCGTTCTCGATCCTGGTTGCGCCGTCCCGAATCTGGCGCACGAGGAGCGCGATGCCGTAGAGGACGTCGAGCGGTTCGAACCCGCCGACGACGACGGGCATGCGCCGGGCTCCAAGCCAGCTCTCGTATCCAGCGGTACCGATGATCGTCGAGACGTGACCGGGAGCGAGGAAGCCGGAGATCCCGGTGCCCGGCAGGTCGAGCAAAGCGGACATCGCTGGAGGAATGAGCTTGTGCGACACCAGGAGCGAGAAGTTGCGCGGCGGACCCTCGAGGGCGACCGCGGCCGTCATCGGGGCAGTGGTCTCGAAGCCGACGGCGAAGAAGACGACCTCGCGGGGCGAGCTCGCGGCGATCCGCACCGCCTCGTCGATGGACAGGACAGTTCGAACGTCGCAGCCGTCAGCGCGGGCGCTGTCAAGCGAGCGACGGAAGCCCGGCACGCGGAGCATGTCGCCGAACGAGCACACCGTGGCTCCTGCCTCCGCGATGCGGATGGCCGTCTCGATGTCGGCCGCCGGGGTGACGCAGACGGGACAGCCCGGTCCCTCGAGGACACGGACCGTCTCGGGAAGCAGTCGTCGCAATCCGTGGCGGGCGATCGCGATCTCGTGGGTGCCGCAGACGTGGACGATCTTTACCGGTTCCCGCGGCGCGAGGAGACGGATTGCGTCCGCCAGTTGCCGCGCGCGACGGGGGTCGGAGAAGCGGAACGGGTGTGTCACGGCCGCTCCGAGCCATCCGCCTTGTCGCCTTGCGCGTCGACGGAGCGAGCCAGCTCGTCGAACAGTCGCAGCGTCTCTTCGCCGTCTTCCGGCGAGAGCCGCTGAATGGCGAAGCCGGCGTGAACGAGGACGAAGTCCCCGACGGCAAGCGGCTCGCCGAGCGTCTCGAGGCGAGCGCTCGTCTGGACGCCGTCGTAGTCGACGACGGCCGTCTGGCCGGAGATCGAGATCACGCGCGCAGGCGCGGCGAGACACATGACGGATCACCGGCGCGATTATACCGAAGGCGGCTCCGGGCTCCGACGGGGGGCCGACCTCGCCGCGATGGGGGCCGAGGAGTAGACTGGCTGCGAGTCAGGAGGCGAGGATGGTCGAGAGTCTCTACGAGCGGATCTACGACGTCGTGCGTCAGGTGCCGAAAGGGAGAGTCGCGACGTACGGGGCGATCGCGCGCGCCGTTGGGATGCCGCGTGGGGCGCGCCAAGTGGGATACGCAATGGCCGCGCTCGGCCGCGGAACGCCCCGCCCTGACGTCCCCTGGCATCGGATCGTCAACGCGAAGGGCGAGTCGAGCATCGGCGAAGAGCAGGTCGCACGCCTTCGCGCGGAGGGAGTCAGCTTCGGGGCCGACGGCAGGATCGACCTGGCGCGATTCGGGTGGGACGCGGGAGTCGAGGGCGAGGAGGGCCTGTTCGGATGACCGGGCGGTGGGGCGCCGTCCTCGTTGCCCTGACTGTGGCTGCGATGGGGCTCGTCGGGTGCTTCGGTCCCGTGGAGCGGCCGGCCGCCAATTTCGTCTGGTGCCCCGACGGGCGCCAGGGCAAGCTCGAGTACTCTTTTGCGTCGACCTCGGCTCCCGTGGACGGGCAGTCGATCGTGCGCGCCATTTGGGACTTCGGCGACGGCACGCCGCAACAAGAAGGCGTCGGGCCGATCGGCCACCTGTTCGCGGCGACGGGGTCGTATCCGGTGGCGCTGACGGTGACTGATCGTCGGGGCGTCTCCGGGACGGCTACCCGGTTCGTGGATGTCGAACCCGCCGCGTTCGTCGACCCGACGTGGCAGCTCACGTTGGGATCTCCGCCGTCTGTGTCGGGCACGGTCGGCAATCGAGCCGCCGTGGCGCTGCGCGAGGTCGTCATCCGAGTCCGATTCTACGATCCGGACGGCGTGCGGCTCGCGGACGAGCGGCTCACGATCCGCGATCTCGAACCCCGTGAGCGGGCCCGCTTCAATGTCGCAGCCACTGCGTCCGAGTCGCGAGTCTTCTACGCCTCGGTGGGCATCGAGTCGTTCGTCGCGGCGTGCGCGATGGGGGAGCGGCCGAGCATCGACGACTGACGCGCCGGCGGAGCGTTCGCTACGCGCGGCGACCCGAGAAGAACGCGTCGACTCGGTGCTGCAGCGCCTCGCGCCGGTCCTCCGGCTGGAAGGCGGCGCGGACCGCGTTGCTCACGAGGACGTGCACGGCCTCGCGCTTCATCTTGAATGCTTTGCTGACGACCTCAAACTCGTGGGTCAGGTCGACCTGCGACATCAACCGGTTGTCGGTATTGAGCGTGATCGGGATGCCGAGCTCGATGTACCGGCCGAGCGGGTGATCGGCGTACGAAGACATGAGCCCCGAGACCTGTAGGTTGCTCGTCGGACAGACTTCGAGGGGGATGCCGAGCTCGGCGACGCGTCGCTCCGTACGCGGAACCTGGAACAGATAGACGCCGTGCCCGATCCGCTCGGCGCCGAGATCGAGGGCTTCCTTGATCTGCTCGGGGCAGCAGCCCTCGCCGGCGTGCAGAGTCACGTGAAGGCCGGCATCGTGAGCGAACTCGACGGCCTTGCGGTGCTTGAGCAGCGGGAACATGCGCTCCGGCCCGGCGAGGTCGACGCCGACGACGCCGTCGCGGCGGAACTGGGCCGCGAGTTGCACGGTCTCGATCGAGTGCTCGGTCGACTCCTGCTTGAGGGCGGTCAGGATGAGGCCGGAGTCAATCCCAAGCTCGTCGCGCGCGCGGTGCATGCCGGACAGGACAGCCGCCACAACGTCGCGAGGCTTGAGCTCAAGGCGCGTGTGCAGAAGGGGCGCAAAGCGGATCTCGATGTAGATGACGTTCTCCGCCGCGGCGTCGGCGCACAGCTCGTACGCGGCACGCTCGAGGGCGGGCGGCGTCTGCAGGAGGGGCACGGTGAACAAGAACGCGGCGAGGTAGTCCTCCAGCGGGTGTTGTCCGTCGGGCACGATGGCGCGGCGCAGGTCGTCGGTTGCGGGAAGGCCCGCCTCCGGCCGAACGGTGCGGGCAAGTTCGATGACCGTATCCCACCGCAGCGAGCCGTCGAGGTGCACGTGCAGCTCGACCTTCGGCATCCGTCGAATCCATTCCGCCATGTCTCCGTCCAATCTACGCAGTCACTGGAGCCTTCGACGGCCAGGAGAGATTCCCTGGTTTCGCGCGGCTCGCCCACGGTCTATACTTCGCCTGATTGTACTGCCTGGGGGGATGGGAATGGTCGAGGTCCTGTTTGTCACGGCCGGGGGTGTGGCGGTCTTTCTTTTTGGGCTCAGGATTCTCAGCGACTCGCTTCAGCGTGCGGCCGGCGATCGCATGCGCGCGCTGCTCGAACGTCTGACGGGGAAGGCCTACCGCGGCGTGCTGGTGGGGGCTGTGACGTCAGGCATCCTTCAGTCGAGCAGCATGACAATGGTTCTTCTGATCGGCTTGATCAACGCTGGCATTCTCACCCTGACGCAGGGAATCGGCGTCATGCTCGGGTCGGAGATCGGAACGACGGTGACGGCGCAGATCGTCGCGTTCAAGATTGGCGTCTACTATATGCCCACGATCGCAGCTGGATTCCTCATGTCGGAGATCTTCCGGGGTCGACGCCTCGGCGACGTCGGCCGCATCATCCTGGGGTTTGGGCTGTTGTTCCTCGGGATGAGCCTGATCTCGTCCGGACTCAAGGGGCTGGCCGACAGCCCGGTCGTGATGGATCTACTTGCGCGGTGCGGCAACAACGTCCTGCTCGGCGTCATTGTCGGGGCCGGCGTGACCGGCGTGATCCAGAGTTCCTCCGCGATGACGGCGTTGGTGATTGGGCTGGGGGCCGCAGACCTCATTACACTTCCCGCCGCGATCGCGCTCGTCCTCGGCGCCAACATCGGGACGACGATCACCGCGCAGATCGCCTCGATCGGCGCGTCCGTTTCCTCGCGCCGGCTGGCAGTGGCCCAGCTCCTCGTCAACGTGGCCGGCGTTGCGGCGTTCATGCCGTTCTTGCCCTGGTACGCCGGTCTGGTCGAGATCACGTCCCCATCCCTGACGCGACAGATCGCCAACGCGCACTCCTTCTTCAACATCGCCGTGACCCTTGCCCTGCTGCCTCTTGTCGGGACCATGGTCTGGCTGATGCGCAAACTCATTCGCGGAAAGGATGAGGCTCAGCGACCGGCGACGCAGTTCCTCGGGAAGGAGTTCCTCGCGACTCCGGCGATCGCCGTGCGGCAAGCCGAGCGCGAGCTCCTGCGCATGGGTGAGATGACCGCCGGGATGGTCGCGTCCTGTCGCCAAGGGTTGCTGGAGCGGAGCACCGACTGCACGGCTAGCGTTGCCGAGGTCGAGGAGACCGTCGACTACCTCAAGGAGTCAGTGGATGGGTTCCTGGACCGAATCGACGGCAGCTCACTCGTTGGCAAGGATGAGCGACGACTTGACATGCTGCGGCACATCGCAGCCGACATCGAACGAGTCGGCGATCAGGCGGTCAACATCGCGGTACGAGCCAACCGGATCATGGCGAAAGGACGCGTGCTGTCGGCGCGAGCAGCCGATGAGGCCGGGCTTATGTTCGATCGTGCACTGGAGTTGTACCGGCTTTCCCTTTGTGCCCTGGAGACCGAGGACACGGAGGCGGCCAAGCGGGCGCTTGAGCTCGAGAAGAAGCTCGACGAACTTGAGACGCTCTACAAGGCCCACCACGTCACGCGGCTCGAGGCCAAAGAGTGCGACCCAGAGACAGGAATCCTGTTCGCCGAAATCCTGCACAACCTCGAGCGGATCGGCGACCATGCGACGAACATCGCCGGCGATGTCCTGATCATCCACCCTGAGGCCGCGGACTAGAGCGCGGGCACCAGAGGGAAGGCGGCGCTCGGCTGGTCCCCGGTCCCATCAATCGTCATCCAGCCTGCGGCCGCGTCGAGCGTTACGACGGCCCACGAGGGTGGTCCGCCGCGGTCGACGAGGGCGACGAACGTCACGTAGCGAATCCCGTTGACGACGTGGTGGCGGGACGCATGGTCGTGTCCCTGGAAGACGGCGATGACGTTCCCCGCCTGCTCGAGGACGAGCTGCACGTCGGGCTGGTTCGCGATCAGCGGTCGCCCCCACTCCTCGATGAAGGCATCGAGCATCTGATGAATGAGCAGGATCGTCGGGCGGTCAGCGTTCGCCGCGAGATCCTGTCTGAGCCAGGCGAGCTCGGGGCCTGGAATGAAGCCGGCGACGCCCGTGTACGTGTTCGCGAGATCCGATCCATCCACCGCGTACTGCGCGTCGAGAATCACGAAGTGGAACGGACCGACGTCGAAGCTCGCGTACGTCCTCTCGAGCCTGAGGATGTCTCGGATCTCGGCTTTGTCGAGGTTGTACAGATCGTGATTGCCGATCACGTGATAGCGCGGGCCGTCGAATGCCGCGTACAGGCCGTCGGCCCATGCGAGAAGCGACGCGATGCGCTCGGGGTCGCCCGGATCGGCTCCGAGCACGACCCAGCCGTTGATGAAGTCGCCGAGCTGGACGACGAAATCGACATCCATCTCGTTCATCGCCTCTGTGAAGGCGCCGAGGCGCTCTGCCGTGTGGGTCATCCATTTCTCTTCGAGCGGCGAGTCGACGTCGTGGGCGTGGAGGTCGGTGAACAGGCCGAAACGGACAAGAGAGTCGGTCTGAGTCGCCTGCAGGATTGCCGCAAACGAGATCAGGCAGGCGAGTGCGAGGAGACCGCTGTGCACGACACACCTAGTAATCGAACTCAAGGTCCTCCTGAAGGCCGACGCCGGCGATGCGCACGGTTCGCGTGTCGGAATCGAGCGTGATCGCGGCCCACGACGGGGGCGTGGGGACATCGTAGTCAACCATTGCCGCGAACGTCACGTAATGGATGCCGTCGACGATGGCGTGGTGATTCTCGTGCGAGTGGCCTTGGAAGACGGCGATGACGCGTCCGGACGCAGCGAGGGCCGCCTGAACCTCAAGCCGATTCGAGACGGGAGGCCCGCCCGCTTCGGTCTCGAACTCCTTGTCGAGCGGCTGGTGGATGAAGACGATCGTCGGCAGGCTCGTCGCGGCGAGGTCGGCGCGCAACCACTCGAGCTGCGCGGGCGGGATCGTCCCCTGCACGATCCAGAACGAGTGACCGTAGTCCTTGCCTGCCTTGCTGAACTGGGCGTCGAGCGCGACCAGGTGGAAGCCACCGAGGTCGATACTCCATGTGGTCGATGGAACTCCGACGCGCGCGAGGAACTCATCCTTTGAGAGATCGTAGATGTCGTGGTTGCCGAGCACGAAGTGCGTCGGGCCGCCCCAGCGGGCGAGGTCGGCGACGGCGTCGGTCAGAATGGCGGCGATCCGTGCCGGATCGCCCAATGGCATCCCCATGACGAAGGCGCCGTTCACGAAGTCGCCCAGCTCGATGACGGCGTCGGCCGGCCAGGCGACCATGGCGGCGACGAACGCGTCGAGGCGCGGGCCGTAGTTCGTCATGACCTTATGCTCGGTTGGCGAGTTCGTGTCGTGTGCGTGGACGTCGGTGAGAACCCCGATCCGAACGGGCGCGGCGGCAGCGCTGATGGCGGCAAAGGCCGCAACGACGAGCACGACGAGAAGACGGCGTAG